>JBJHBN010000372.1:0-3715 GCA_050485505.1 Opitutales bacterium
CCTGGTGCTGCGGCCGGTTCCGGTCTGGCGAAAACGGTTTTTGCTTAAACTTTGGGCGATTGCCACCGCCACCATTGCCACCACCATGCTGAGCTTGATGGGGTCTGTTCGATCGGTCCTGCTTGTGTCCACGACCGGGATCCGCAGGGCGGGTATCTCCGGCTCTGGAGTCTAAAGGCTTAGGCTCTGTGGACTTAGATTCTGAAGGCACTTTTTTCTCATCAACGGGTTCCGCCTCCTTGCGTGCCACGGCCGGGTTCAACACAGGATCCGCATCGCTTGAATAGGTGTGGGGAACCGGTTCTCCGTCGGAGCCTTTCGAGCTGAGCCTCGGAGCCTTCAAAGGCGGGGCCGCCGGCGTTTGCCCGGCAGGAGATTCCGCCTTCGAGGCCGCTTTCTTAGCCGTGCGCTTGCGCGTGGAGCGCCGGGCAGACGTCTGCTGCTCAACCGACTTTTCAGCCGGTTGCGTCTTTGCAGAGTCTTCAGCGGCCGATTTTACGGCAGCCTTGCGCGCAGTTTTTTTCGCAGCCGCCTTTTTGGCGGTGCGTTTACGGGCCACTTTTTTGGTGGCTGATTTGGATGCTTCATCCATGATTGCGTCAGCTTCTGTATCGAAGGGCAGGTTCGTCTGCGAGTTTGTCATCTGGGTTTAACCAAAAGTTATTGGGCACCCCATCGCTCAAAAAGGAGATCAAGTTGTTCATGCAGATGTTGCAGGGTGCCATTGTTCATCAAGACCACGTCGGCCAGCTCCATTTTGCGCAGTAAAGGCAATTGCCGCTGTTGCCGCCATTGTATCTGTGAATCCGACAGTCCGCGGGCACGCAAACGTTCCATTTGGACTTTTGGAGAAGAAGCCACACAGACGGTCTGATCAAACAACTCCTGTAAATTCTTTTCGAAAAGGAGGGGAATTTCAACGACTGCGAGAGAGTCCTGCTCCGCTACTTTCTGCGTCCAAACCCGCCTTACGATAGGGTGTAAAATAGACTCCAGACGCAAAAGTTTATCGGAATCATTGGCAACGATACCTCCGAGGCGGCCTCTGTCAATCTTTCCTTCCCCATCGATAACCTCCTCTCCGAAGCTCTCCGCAACCTCCGCAATGACCCTGCGGTCGCTGGCCAGCAGCTCACGTACAATCGCATCGGACTCCACCACCATAGCGCCGCGTTCCCCGCACAAATGCAAGACAGTGCTCTTGCCACAACCAATGCCTCCGGTCAGTCCAACTTTCATCGCAATAACAGTCATACAAGGAATTTGATTTGCGCGAATCGAAATCTGAACTTTTTTAAAGCTGTGCCTCCCGAATCGTCAGTGCTCCGCTATTTTCTTGCCGATGCCTCGGTCGACCAATACCGCCGGGAGCTCAAGTCCCTGACCGCTTCCTGGACGGAAACGGGCTGGAGCTGGGATGCTGCGGATTCCGCGCTGCTTAAAGTCCACCAGCTCTTCGAAAAGGGGTCGGCGACACTGGAGCCCCTCGACACTCCCTATCACGACGCCCGCCACACCCTGCAGGTGCTGCTCTGCTGGTGCCGAATCGTCGCCGCACACCAACGCCACCGCGAGGCCCCGCGGATCCCGGGCGAGCTCCTGCTGGCGGGTTTTTATGCCGCCCTGTTCCACGACAGCGGTTACCTCAAGGATAGAGGCGACTCCGAAGGCACAGGCGCAAAGCTCAGCGCCATTCACGAGCGCCGCAGCTGCGCCATCGCCTCAGACTTTCTGGCGGATCGTCCCTCAGCGGAAATCAATCGCACGGCACTGGCCCGCATGATCGTCTCAACCGGCCCCCGCGCGGTTCTGCCCGCGATACCCTATAAATCTACAGATGAACGCCTGCTGGCCCAAATGCTGGCAACTGCAGACTTCCTGGCCCAGCTCAGCGACCCGAATTATCCCCACAAACTGGCTTACCTCTACGAAGAACTGCGCGAAGCCGAAGCGGCTCGCCATTTCCCGCAAAGTCAGGCTCAGCTGAAAAACATCAACGCGTTCCGCACGGCTACACCGCCTTTCTGGAGAACTTTTGTGCGCCCCCATCTGGACCGTGACTGCGCCGCTGTCTACCGATGGCTCAACACCCCCTACCCCGACGGCCCAAATCCCTACCTCAACCAGATCGAACAGAACCTTCGTTTTATCCGTGGCACGGATTCCGCAATCAGCCGGGATGGAGTTTAAGTTTGAAAGCGGCCCCCAAATCACTGAACTTGCGATTCCGAACCTTTAGTCACAACCTTCACCAATGAAAAGCGCTTACGAACTCGCAATGGAACGCCTGCAGGAAAAAGACCCGAATGGCGTAGTCCAGTTGAACGATGAACAACGCGCCGAGATGGCCGCAATTGAACAAAAGTGCCAAGCACAGATCGCCGAGAAAGAGGTGTTTCTGAAAGGCAAGATCCACACCGCGCGCCAACAAGGCGACAGGGAAGCCGTCCAGCAACTGGAAAAGCAGCTCCAGAACGAACGCATCCGGCTGCGTGAAGAAATGGAAGCCGCAAAAGAAAAAATCCGCAAAAGCGCACAAGCCGGTTGAGGCAAAGTGGCCAATGAAACCCTACCTCGATCTACTGCGCAAGGTCCGCGAACACGGTCAGCCGCGTTCCGACCGCACCGGCGTCGGCACGCTCGCCTGGTTTGGCGAACAGGTTCGCTACGACCTCAGCCAAGGCTTCCCTCTGTTGACAACCAAAAAGCTCTACACACGGGCCATCATTCATGAGCTGCTGTGGTTCCTCAACGGCGATACGAACATCGGCTACCTGAAAGACAACCGGGTTTCCATCTGGGATGAATGGGCCGACGAAAACGGCGATCTAGGCCGCATTTACGGTGCTCAATGGACCGACTGGCGCTCCCCGGACGGGCGGTCTCACAATCAAATGGATGCGGTCATCCGCTCCATCCGCGAGAACCCGACCAGCCGCCGTCACATTGTCTGCGCCTGGAATCCGGGCGAACTGGACCAGATGGCCCTGCCTCCATGCCACGCATTCTTCCAGTTTTTTGTCGATGTCGAACGCGGGCGTCTCAGCTGTCAGCTCTATCAGCGCAGCGCGGACCTGTTTCTCGGAGTGCCTTTCAATATCGCTTCCTACGCCCTCCTGACGATGATGGTCGCGCAGGTCTGCGAGCTCGAAGCCGGCGAATTTATCCACACTTTCGGCGACCTGCATATCTACAAAAATCACCTCGAACAGGTCGACGAGCAGCTCAAGCGGACACCGCGTGCGCTCCCGCGCATGCTCCTGAACCCGGAGGTGCGCAGCATCACGGGCTTCAAATACGAAGACTTTAAACTGGAGGGCTACGACCCCCACCCCGCAATCAAAGCGCCCATTGCGGTTTGATCGCCGCCGCCCATATCCAGACAATGCCCAACTCCCTCGCACATACGGATGTTTCTGCGGACAAGGTTCGCTCCCTCAACTGGAAAGCGATTGCCGCGATGTCCGAGAACCGTGTCATCGGTAAGGATGGGCAGTTGCCCTGGCACCTACCCGAAGACTTCAAATGGGTTAAAAGTTGCACCAAAGGACAGGCCATCGCGATGGGACGCAAAACCTTTGAATCCATGGGCCGCCCACTGCCCGGACGCACCAATATTGTGCTTTCACGGAAGCCTTTCAAACAGGCGGACTGCGTGCACATCCCCAGTATTGACGCTCTGGAGGAATACCACAGCGACCGCGAGGTCTGGATA
>JBJHBN010000373.1:0-3699 GCA_050485505.1 Opitutales bacterium
CGGCCAACTGGTAAGCTGAAGCCAACTGCCCCTGAGCGACCTCGAGCAGCCGCAGCTCAGGCTCGGAAAAGTCGATTTTACCCACCCGCTCAATTCCAAAATACATTACATGGTCCGGTCGGGTGGGAACATACACGGCGCAGTGATTGTCTATTCCAAGCGGTCGATACACCTCCTCGTAAATATCCAGATTGCGAAACTCGTGCTCTCTGAAAAAATGCCTGCGGCAGAATGGCCGGCCATTGTTCACCTGCGGATCCCAGGAGTACATCTCATACTTACTCATCAATGCACCAAGCGCCTCCATGGCTTTGGGGATATCCGGGTGATCGTTGTCAAAAACGATACTCAAATTTTCGTTTCGAACATCCAATTCACCGCAGGCCACAAACTCCCCGGGAACCAGAGTCTGCAAAAACTGAAAACCACGGTCCGCAAAATTACCCAAACAAAGCCCCGGAGCATAAAGTCCCTGGCATGCGTCACTGAACTGCTTTAAGTGATTATCCGACACGGTATTAACGTCCAGCGAGCAATACAAGGAAATGCAACCGACATTTCAAGTACCCTTTGCAAACACCCATTGAACTTGCCACACTTTAACGAAGCCTTTTTCCTCAAAACCTCCCATAAACCAACTACCCAACATAAACCTCCTATACTTAAAAACCATGTCGACCCCTAGCTGCCATCGCTCCCTCTTTGCCTTTATGCTTTCAGGGCTCACCCTCACCGCCACAGCCTTCGGCCAACAAGGAGACGTGACGCACGTACACGATCCCGCGATCATCCAGGAAAACGGCACTTACTATATCTTCAGCACCGGCCACGGCGTACCCATCCGCAGCTCCCCCGATCTGAAGAACTGGGAGCTGAGCGGGCGCATCTTTGAAAACGAAGCAGTCCCGGATTGGGCTGCCGAAATGATCCCCGGCACACGTTTCCCCTGGGCGCCGGACGTATCCTACTTCAACGGGCGCTTTCACGTATACTACAGCATTTCAACCTTTGGCAGCCAGCGCTCAGTTATCGGTCTGGCCACCTCTCCAACCCTCGATCCGGACAGTCCGGACTACCACTGGACCGATCACGGAATGGTGATCGACTCGAAGCCCGAGCGTGACAGCTTTAACGCAATTGACGCCAATCTGATCATGGACTCGGACGGCAATCCTTGGCTCAACTGGGGCTCCTTTCACTGGCGCGACACCACCCCGGGGGGCATCATGATTCAGGCGCTCGACGCGGATTCCGGAAAACCCAAACAGGGTTCCAAAGCAATCCACATTGCCGGTCGACCCGAGCAAAGGTCCATCGAAGCCCCCTTTATCATTCGGGCAAATGGAGCCTACTACCTCTTCGTTTCCTTTGACCATTGCTGCCGTGGAGTCAACAGCACCTACCGCATAATGGTTGGCCGCTCCGAATCGATCACCGGACCCTATGTCGACCATGAGGGCCGCCCGATGACCGAGGGCAATGCCTACGAGGTATTGGCGGGTGATGGCGACCGGATTATCGGACCGGGCCACAATTCGGTCCTTAAAGACGGCGACCGGCACTACTTGGTGCATCATTTCTACGACGCTGAGAACGAAGGAATTCCTACCCTTCAAATCCGCCCAATGACTTGGGATGACGATGGCTGGCCAATCGCCGGAGATCCGCTTTAAACTTACTCGTTCTGCATTGCCACGATGCGCTCTGTAAAACCTTTCCAAGAGTAGGGAAGCACGCTGCTGCGGATGTCCGCATCCAGCTCAAAGGCCTGATCGACGCGCTCAACAATAGCCTCCACCGGCTCTTCGACATTAAACAGGAATCCATTTTTCCCATCCTCAATCAAATCCGGGGCGAATCCAGTGCGCGAGGAAACGGGGACCGCATTGCACATCATGGCCTCGAGAAGCGGAATGGGCCCTCCCTCAAGACGCGAAGGCATTACAAAGACATCCATCTGCGCGTAATACTTCGGATATTCGGAGTAGGCAGCCTCCACATACTGCAAATTAGGCAAGGCGCAAAGCTCGGCAAAGCGCGGGTAATTGGTCCACATGCGCTCCTTGGTCTGCATTCCGTCCGCCTGCGGCCCGATCAGGAGAAACTCTCTGTGCGGCATCCGCTGAACCAGCTCCAGTATAATCTCCGGAGACTTGCGCGGATAATAGGCGGAACAAAACCCAATTTTTCCATTGCCTCGAACGTGTCCCTTGAATCGATCCGGCTCCGCACCACCCAGAACCACTTTGGCAATCTCAGGCCGAACTCCGTAGCGCAACATTTCATCTCTGTGCAAGCTGCAGGTAAAGATGACCCGATGACACATGTTCAATGCATCCACCAAATCGCAAAGCGGTATCTCTTCTTTGCTTGGATGGGTGTACCAGACATATAATTCCCGCTCTTTCATCCAGGGGAATTGCTTCAAACAAGTGATTAGGAGCTGGAAGTGGGAAAACCAATATCGCCTTGAGTCAGGCATGCCCCCCGTAAACGAGCGATTTTTTCGCGTCCAGGCCCAGCAAGTCGATCCCGGATAATGGCTCTCCAGACGCTTACATATAGTCTCCAGAACCCAGCCCCGATTGTATTCGCTGATCACAAAACAAAGCTCGGACTCGCCCTCCTGCTTCGTCCGCTTCCGCCGCCTCAAGCTTACAACCCCTTCCCCATTGGTAAAATTTGGAGGCCAGGCAGGAGTCGATTCAAGGCGCTCAAAAAGGCGTCGCTGGCGTTCGTCCCAAGTGTAGCGACGAGCTGCCAGACGGTTCTGTTCGTAGCCCTCAAGCCTGCGGGGAAAACGTTGAAGAGCAGATTTCAAGCCACGGACCAAACCCTCGGTGTCCCCAATATCCGTCCACTCCACAGCCAGGTCATCGCGGTTGAAAAAGGGCGACAACATTGGCATCCGCGCTGACACCACAGGAATCCCCGCAGCCAAGTACTCAAAAAACTTTAACGGCGAAGTGATCTGGGCAACGTCTGGATCCGCGTAGGGCAACAGCAATAAATCTGCAGCCTGCAGGCGACAGGTCAGCTCAGAGTGCTCCAAATAGCCCGCAAATTCGATATTTTTCAGGCCAGCCACTTGCTGCTTGCGCTGATAACTCTTCACTTGGCGCTCGCGCCCTCCGCAGACCATGAAGTAGGTGTCTGGCATGGATTCCGCGGCCTCGAGCAGCATATCCACGCCGCGAAACCGGTACAAACCGCCCGAGTAGACCAGCAACCGCCGGTAACCGTTCTGAACGTAACGTGCCCGCACCAATTCCGCAGCCTGAGGGTTCCGTTCAAAGGACTTCCGGTTCAAGCCGCTTGGCAAAAGCATGACTTTTTCCAACGGCATACCGCGCTCGCACATGCGTTCCCGCGCTTCATCTGAAATTGCGACGGCCAATAAAAAGTAGGGGGAACGCGTAATGGCCTGCGAATAGCGGTTGACCTTAACATGAAAGCTCTCCGCATGGTCCTCAAAAATGGTCGGGATCCCCTGCGACACCGCCAACTCGACCAAAGTCCAGTCCCGCGTATGCAGACAACCGGCAACTGAGAGCAACTGCCTGATCAACTGCTTGCGCGCACCATAGCGGGAGATCGGATTGACCGCATCCAGAGCACGCGACCCGTGCAGGAACAAGCGGGGACTGAAGATTCTGAAGGCTTCGGTGACATCGTTATACTGGCTGTACCGTTCAGGAG
>JBJHBN010000374.1:0-3688 GCA_050485505.1 Opitutales bacterium
ACTCTTGTTCTTGCGGACGGAAGTATCGACGATGATTTTTCGGAGGTTGTTTTCGACAAGGGCTCGGGCAACTATGATGGCCGTGTTTATTCCGTTGCCGAACAACCGGATGGAAAGGTAGTTGTCGTAGGATCCTTTGTTGGAGTGAACGGTGTAACGGTTGCCGGGCATGTACGCCTTCTCAGGGATGGTTCCATCGATCCGGAATACGACGCCTCCACAGGCTTTACTCCAGGCTCTATTCTTACGCCGGCTGCGTATCCGCGCAATG
Source organism: Opitutales bacterium (assembly GCA_050485505.1). Taxonomy (GTDB): domain Bacteria; phylum Verrucomicrobiota; class Verrucomicrobiia; order Opitutales; family Oceanipulchritudinaceae; genus JAFIGG01. Next base: position 272 of record JBJHBN010000374.1, read on the forward strand.
TGGTTGCCGTTGGGAACTACCTCTACTTTACAGCCAATACCAGTGATGTTTGGTTTCAGGGCGACCAGAATAACCCGGGTCCTGTTCGGGTGTTTGGGATTCTTGAGATTTCTCCTTTTGCCCAGTTGCTGGGGCAGGGCACCGTTGCCGAGGGTGCAGCCGTTTACCTTTCGCCAACCCTTGGCCGCGTGCATGACTTGGGTTCAGGCTGGGCCTTTAGCGAGGCTCTGAATCGCTACATATTTTTCCCGCCGGAAAGCCCCGCGATTGACGGAGAAAACGGATTCTGGTTTGCGATCCTTGAGGAGGAAGGTTTGGGCGGCTTGCTTTGGTGTTACAGCCACAGTGAATGGTGGACCCCACACGGAGACAACAAGCGCAGCGCCTTTCTTTTGGCACGCGGGCTTGAATCGACCGGACTGGTTCCTGTCTATTTGCGTGCACAGGATTCCGCGTTGGTCCGGTTTCGCGGTTCCGGGTAGTGGAAGTTTAGCCGGTGGCAGTTCTGCTGAGAGGAAAAGGACACTTCAGTAATGTCCGCGGCGCCCTCGGCGAGACCGCCCTACCAGGATAAGGCGATTGGATCCTGGTTGGTAGGGAAGCGCCGCCGGCGGTTCCGCTGGGTTGGTAAGGTTTTTCCGGATGGATCGACGGCGCCCTCGGCGAGACCGCCCTACCAAATTAAGGTGATTACACCTTGTCTGGCAGGTCGAATTCTTTGTGCCGGGGATTTCTTAGAAGGACATTAGCGTTGGCTGCGTTGGGGCCGGTGAAGCGTTCGGTTTTTGAATCGAATTGCAGCCATGGGCCGACCTGGTAGGTGCTATTGTCTTTTGGTAGGCCGACACCGTCCCGCATGATCTGGTGTGTTTCAAGGAATGCGTCGGCAAGCTTGCTGTCATCGCCGAACCGGACGGCCTTCCCGTTGAAAGGATGTGGCTTTCCGATACGGTAGGAAATGTTCATCAGGTGCCCCAGCGCTGAAGCGTAATGGCCGTCCACCATGGAGCCATTGACTTTTTCAGGGGTGTTTTCCCGGCAAGCGGCTATGAAACTGGCCACTTCACCGCCAGGTCGGATATCAGAGGCCTCTCCTTCGACAGGCTGGTGCGAACCATCCGCTGCAATGTATTCATCGCCAACGATTCTGCCGCCGTCCTCGAAATGGAATTGGTTTTCGACCTGTTGACGGAAGCCGTCGTAGCCGACGTTGCGCACGGTCATCATTACTTTTTGGCCGTTCGAGTACTCTGCCACGCCGAACTGGGTGTTTGGCGTCTGTGCCTGATCTTCCCAAACAAAACGTCCACCCAGAGACATGACTTTTTCCGGGTGCTGCCCATGCATATCGGGATCCAGCGCCCAATAGGCCATGTCCAGCTGATGGGCTCCCTGGTTGTTCAGATCACCGTTGCCTGTGGCCCAGAACCAGTGCCAGTTGTAGTGAACCAAATTGGAATGAAACTCCACCAAAGCGGGGCCTCGCCAGAGATTCCAGTCCAGATTTCCGGGCGGAGCTTCAACGTTGGCATGGCCAATGCCCTGACGCACGCGGCAGGCAAAACCTTGTGCGATTTTAAGCTTTCCGTACTTACCGGAGTGGATGGCCTTGATCAGCCTTGCCTTTTCAGGGGCGCTGCGGCGCTGAGTTCCATGTTGAACCACCACACCGTATTTGCGTGCAGCCTCAAGGGCGACGCGCCCTTCGTAAACATCGTGGCTCGCTGGCTTTTCGACGTAGCAGTGTTTTCCAGCTTGCGCGGACCAGATAACCATCAGGGCGTGCCAATGATTGGGAGTTGCAACAACGATCGCATCGACATCCGGGTCATCGAGGGCGTTGCGCAGATCCGAGGATTCCTTTGGCCGCTTGCCCGTCAACTCTTTGGCCTCTGCGACGCGTCGGCGGCGAACATTGCTGTCCGGCTCAATAATCCAGGCTATATCAACCTTGGCCTGATCCGCAAAGCGCCGCATCAGATGATTGCCGAAACTGTTTACTCCGCATATCGCGACCCTGAAACGATCGTTGGCTCCCAGCACGACGGATTGGGGTGTAACGAGAGCCAGGCCCGAGAGGGCGAGGGTGTTCTTGATAAAGCGTCGGCGGTTTGGGTGGTTCTTCATATCGCGGGTGGGTTTACTTTTTCTGCATGTGGATCTGGTCCACTATAACACCTGGATCAACCATGAAGAGCTTGAGGGTCTGGGCGCCAGTCTCCGGTATGTTGAATTCGCCGCTGGCTTCAATGCTTGCCGACAGTACGCTGCGGGACCAGACGTGGTCACCGACTTCGCGGTCGACGACCAGCTCAACTGGATCAGCATCGCCGATAGCGACGGCTACGCGCAGGCCGGTACCTTCTTTGACCGGGTGGGTCGGCAGCATTTGCACGCTGATTTTAACCGTTCCGGTGGTTTTTGCTTCGAAATCGTATTCAAGCCGGGGTGCGGCTCCGCGCAGATTTTCTCCTTGTTGGCTTGGGGCCGTGGTAGGGAAAATGGATACGGATTGACCGCTGTGGCCGAGGCCCTGGATGACTTCCCAGGTTGCCTGATGGGAGCCGCGCTCGCGCTGAAAGTCTTCTGCGTTGAGGGAAAGGGTGGCGTCGGCATTGAGCACCCGCTTGGCGCTGGGTTCACTGAATTCGATGCCTTCGTAAACGCCGCGCAGGGTCAGGTCTGCTTCGTCGGAAACCATGTTCGGAGCGGGCAGTACCTGTGGATTTTGTCGGTAGGAGCGCCACATGGTGTCGGCGGGTTCGACGGACATAAAATGGCGCCATTTGCCGTCGGCGAGGTCGCTGTTGTAGTAGGCGGTGATAGCATTCAGTTCCTCTTCAGCGGCGCGTGCGATGGCACCGAATTGGCGGGCACGCGGCGGATTGCTGTTGAAGAAGCGGTGGTACTGTTCGATGCCGAAGTAGCGCTGGTTGGCCAGCGCGGAGCCCCGCACAGGATAATAAACGAGCTGGAAGAAGGCGTCTTGGAGTTTTTCGGGAACGGTTTTCCAAAGTGTTTTGGCCCGGTCGGACATGTCTTCAAAGGCCAGCAGGCGTTCGCGGGTCTCTTCGTTGCTCAGAGGACTCTGGGCAAAACGGGTGTGTGGAAGGTACCATTGCAGGTGCTCTGGGCGGCGTTTGTGGTTCCAGAGAAAGTAGTCGGTCATCACTTCTGCGATGGCTCTGGCGTGTTCCTGGCCGAAGGTGCTGGCGGCCCAGGTTTCGAGAAATTCCGGCAGTGTATCGAGGTTCCAGCGATCGATGTCCCAGGCCATTTGCAGGAAGAGGTCCATACCGATTTCGGAGTTTTTCATGTCACCCACATTGAGGATCCAGAGGTCGCGGGCACCGTAGTCATAGGCTTTGTTCATCTCATACCAGACCAGCGAGGGTGGGGTAGTGTAGAGCCAGAGGT
>JBJHBN010000375.1:0-3684 GCA_050485505.1 Opitutales bacterium
ATGCTCATCGAGTCAGGCAAATCTTGAAAAGGGCACTCGCTTTGGCAAGACTACAAACATGAAAGAAAAATCCTCACCAGTTTTCGCCTTGGGTGCACTTCTCGCCGCTTTAGGGGTTATCCTCGGTGCCTTTGGCGCTCATGCCCTTGAAGACCGTTTGGCGGAAGCAGGGCGCACAGCTGTCTGGGAGACGGCCGTTTTGTATCACTTGGTGCATGCCTTGGCGATCGTGGCTCTGGGCGCTTGGGCTAAAGCTGGGCAAACAGGTTGCCTGCAATGCGTCGCCTGGGCCTGGGCTGGGGGAATTGTGCTGTTCAGCGGTTCGCTCTATTGGCTGTCGCTGGGAGGTCCTGCATTTGTCGGGCCGGTGACTCCCCTGGGAGGCCTGGCATTTATCGGCGGATGGCTCTGGTTTGGTGTTCACTTACTGCGTTCTTAGTGGTGACAGAATAACTTGCCAAGCTTTGAGCAGGTTTTAGTTTGAACACCCATGCAAATCATTATTGTAGGTGCTGGCGAGGTGGGCAGCTATATGGCGCAACGCTTGTCGGCATTGGACCTGGATGTGGTCCTGATCGAACAGGAGGCGGCGGTTGTTGCGGAAATCCAGGGTCAACTTGACGTCCGGGTGTTGCACGGTTCCGGTGCAGTGGCCCGAACATTGCGGGATGCGGGTGTGGAAGCGTGTGATCTCTTTCTCGCTTTGACTCGTGAGGATCACACCAATTTTGTTTCTGCCTTGCTGGCGAGGCGGATGGGGGCCAAACATACCATTGCCCGGATACATGCTGAAGTGATGCGCGACGAGGCCCTGTTCGATTATCGGGCTGCGTTTCAGCTGGATTATGTTTTCAGTGCTGAACGCCTTGCGGCGGTCGAACTCGCCAAGTTTATTCGCAATCCGCATCAGCCCATCGTTGAGGAAATTGCCCGTGGACGTATTGAGCTGCAGCAATTCGAGCTGGATTCAAACTCGCCGACGATCGGTAAATCACTCAAGGCGCTCGCTTTCCCTCCCAGAGTTCGGATTGGAAGTATTCGCCGAAATGGGCGCAGTTACGTGCCCAAAGCGTCCGATGAGTTGCAAAGCGGAGATACGGTGACTTTATTTGGCCAAGCTGATTCCATGCGTAAACTTCTATCGCGGATGAAGCCAGATTTTGTGAACAGCAAGCATCGATCGGTTCTGATCGCTGGTGGAGGCGAGGTCACGCTGGCCTTGGCCCAATTGCTTCAGGACGAGGGCTACCGCATTCGAATCATGGATTCGAACGCGGACAGCTGTCATTCGCTCTCTCAACTGTTACCACAATGCACGATTATTAATGCGGATCCGACTCACTCAAGCGCACTTGCGGAAGAAAGAATTCATGAGTGCAGCTATTTTATAGCCGCAATGGCTGACGATAAGGACAATGTGATGACCTGCCTGCAGGCGGGCCACTTGGGTGCAGCGCACTGTATCAGCGTGATTCAACGTGAGGATTACGCTGAGATGATTCAGCGGGCTGGAGATCAGGTCGGTATTCAGAACGCCGTCAGCCCCAGAGAAGCGGTTCGCAGGGACCTGATGCGCTTCATTACATCAAATCCCTACCATGTTTTTTCAAAATTGGATGAAGAAACAGAATTGGTTCATTTCACTGTCGGAGCGAATTCTCAGTTGGCTGGATTGAAAGTTGAGGATCTTGATTTGCCGGCAGGGCTCGTGCTGGTCGCGCGGGTGCATGATTTGGATGCTAGCGTCCCCGCCGCTGGTGATGTGCTTAGGGCGGGGGACACCGTTTATGCATTGATTGAAGTCTGCAACGAGGGTGAGCTCTTAAAGTTCCTCAAAGCGAGAAACCGCTAGAATGAACTACGCGGTTGTTGCAAAGGCACTGGGCGGGATCCTGATGATCCTTGGAGCGGCGATGCTGGCCTGTTTTGGATTGGGCTGGGTTGAAGAGTGGCTCGCGGATATTGAGGGGGCGGCGGCAATCGGTTTGCTGTTCGGGGGTCTGCTGACATTCAGTGTTGGAGTGGCGTTGCGGCTTTTCGGACGCCGTGGAGACGCCTTGCCGCTTCGCAAAGAGGCCATTCTAATTGTAGGTGGTGGATGGATTCTGGCGGGGGCCTTTGGTGCGATTCCCTATTTGTTCGGTGTGATGGCGTTGAACCCGCTGCAGGCGTATTTTGAATCCATATCAGGGTTTACTACCACAGGATCCACTGTCATAGGCGACCTGAGCGTTTATCCGCGGAGTCTGCTGGTGTGGCGTTCATTGACTCAGTGGTTGGGAGGTGCGGGCATTTTAGTGCTGTTTGTCGCTTTGCTGTATCGTTCCGGGACCGGCAGCAAGTCACTGTTCAGGCAGGAGTCTTCATCTCGTGAGGGCGATAGTTTTCAGGCTCGCACACGGGTTGTCGCCTGGACACTTTGGCGTCTATATCTCGTCTTGAGCCTGGTGTGCTTTGTGGGTCTTTGGGTGCTTGGGGGCGACTATTACCTGGCCTTGACTCACACCATGACAACGGTTTCCACAGGTGGTTTCAGCCCATTTAACAACAGTGTATCGGGCTTTGAGAATCCTCTGATCGAATGGTGGATTGTCATTTTTATGGCTTTTGGGGGCGTCAGTTTCATGCTGATGGCTTTCTTGTTAAATCGGAAGTGGCAACGCTGGGTCAGCGATGAAGAGACAAAAGTGTATCTAGTCCTCCTTCTGGTTGCCACTTTGGTGGTCTCCGCTGACTTACTCTGGTTCATCGACGGAATCGGTGTCCCCGAAGCGCTCCGATCCGCCGCATTTCAAGTGGTTTCAATCATGACGACCACCGGGTTTGTCACCCGCGATTACGATCAATGGCCGGCCTTTGCACAAGTGATTCTGGTTCTCCTGATGTTCACTGGCGGGTGTGCTGGTTCGACTTCCGGCGGGATCAAGGTTGGAAGGTTTGTTCTCTTGTTCAAGGTGACGCTGCAGGAGATCCGAAAGACGATTCGTCCTCAGCAAGTGTTTCCGTTGAGTTTGAATGGCCAAACAGTGAGCAACTCACTGGTGTTGCAGACATTGATTTTTTTCGCACTGAATGGCCTCCTTATTGCCTTTGGCACGTTGTTCATTTCATTGATGGAGCCCCACATGGACGCTAAAGATTCCTTCATGTCGATTGTTGCTACGCTCTTCAACATTGGGCCAGGTCTGGGAGCGGTAGGTGCAGTACAAAATTTCGCACATTTGGATGGAAGCAGCTTGTTGGTTCTTTCGTTCTACATGTTGCTTGGACGTTTGGAGTTGTTTGCGATTTTGGCCCTATTGGTCCCGGGCTTGTGGCGAAAGTATTAAATTTCCTTATCATAAGCATTTTGAATGCGTGAGCATGCTTAAAGCCTGAACCTGGAGTGCCTTGCTTTAGGGCAAACCAATTATCCGGTGAGTGACAGCGGTCAGCTGGATTGTCTTTCTTGACAGACTTCTTATTTCGCGTGATTTAGAGAGCATTATGGCTGATAAAAGCGAAAAATGGCCCGAAAATGTCGCAGGTAAATTTTATGTCGATGAGCAATGCATCGACTGTGATCTCTGCCGTGAAACCGCGCCGGACTTCTTCTCGCGCAACGAGGACGGGGGCTACTCCTACGTCCATGCGCAACCGAAGACCGATGAGGACATTGAGCAGTGCATGGAAGCCCTCGAAGGC
>JBJHBN010000376.1:0-3672 GCA_050485505.1 Opitutales bacterium
GCCACAACCGACACAATTTCCGCGTTGAACAACATCCCAGTCTTCACGGCACGCACAGGAAAATAAGCGTTGATCTGCTTTATCTGCGCTTCAACAAATTCCGCCGGCATAGCCTGCACGGCCGTCACCCCTCCCGGATTTTGTGCCGTAACACAGGTAATGGCAGTAGCACCGTATACGCCGTTTGCGGTAAAGGTCTTCAGGTCCGCCTGAATCCCGGCACCACCTCCGCTGTCAGAACCCGCTATAGACAATGCCAGAGGTCGCTCCTGATGTTTTGCGTTCGAATCCATAAAACTAATGGCAAACATTGCTATGCGAGACGGCAACTGAATTCCAGCTCGGTAGAAAAGGGCATAAACCTGCGGTGAATACCCCATATTTGAATTGCTTAAATCAGAGCCAACAGCAACTATACAGGCCATCAGGCACGCTCAGATACTATCCAGAACATGACGGAACCCCTTGAAAATCTCCTGCGAAGTCTCCGTGACCCAGAGTGTATTCTGCAACTGGATCCTGATGGCAAGTTACTTGAGGTTAATGAAACCGGCCTGTCGATGCTGGAGGCCACGGACAGGACAGCAGTCCTTGGCAAAGCCCTTTGGGAACGCGTGCACCCCGATGACCGGGAGACTGTCAACCACCACATACGAGCCTCCCTAAATGGTGAACAAGGTTCAGTCGATTTCCGCCTGAACACATTCCAGAACAACGAACGCTGGCTCAATATGCGGTCGGCGCTGCGGAGCGACATTCGCAAGGACAACAACGTCATCGTCGGTCTGCTCCGCGACATAACCCAGGAGCGACTCCTGCAACTGGAGCGGGAAGCCGCAGTAAAGGCTTTGCAGGAAAGTGAAAGCCGCTTTGAAGTGGCCTTTCACTCGAGTCCAGTCGCGCTGGTGCTTGCAACCTTTGACCGGCGCTATGTCGAGGCCAATGAAGAATTCTGCAAACTCGTTGGATACAGCAGAGAGGAAGTCATCGGTCACAATGTCGCCGACCTGAATCTGGTCACACCCGAGGAGCGGGAGGAACTGGCACGCAATCTGGTCGCCGCAGGCGGGGTCATGCGCAATGTAGAGTTCCGGCTGACGATCAAAGATGGAAGCATCCGCAACGTTCTTTATTCCGTCGAGACCATCACCCTCCACGGAGTTCCCCACCATTTGGCGACCTTTATCGATATCACCGAGCGCAAAACGCTCGAAGCCCAATTCCTTCGTGCCCAACGGATGGAGAGCATCGGAACCCTGGCCAGTGGAATAGCCCACGACCTGAACAACCTGCTGTCCCCTATCGTCATGGGCGTTGACCTGATCCGCCAAGTCGAACCCTCGGAAAAACTGGCCCCTATTCTCAAAACGATCGAAGACAGTAGCAAGCGTGGGACCCACCTGGTCCAGCAGGTGCTATCCTTTGCGCGCGGGGTCGAAGGTGCACGGATCCCAATTCAGTTGGACGGGATTGTTCGCGAAGTTGAATCCATTATTCACAAAACCTTCCCAAAGAGCATAAGCTTTGAAAGTCACAGCGCCGAGGGACTGCAATCAGTGGTGGGGGACCCCACCCAATTGAACCAAGTCCTTCTGAACCTGTGTGTGAATGCCCGCGACGCGATGGAAGAGGGGGGTCGCCTGACGGTCATAACCCGCAACCGGGACATAGATGAAACCTTCAAGCAACTACACGGAGCAACATCTACTGGCCCTCACGTGGAACTATCCGTCCAGGATGAAGGGACAGGGATGGACAAGGACGTCATCGAACACGTATTTGAACCCTTTTTCACCACCAAGGAGCGCGGCAAGGGGACTGGACTGGGTCTCTCCAGCGTAGCTGGTATCGTGCGCAGTCACGGTGGTTTTGTAGCGGTTGAAAGCCGTCTGGGCAAGGGCAGCAAATTCAGTATATTCCTACCGGCTAAATCTGCCGAACAAACACCTGATCCACTCTCAAAAAGCCCAATTGAGCTGCCACGGGGTCAGGGAGAAACCATCCTTCTGGTCGACGACGAAGTATCCATTCTAAGCATCACTCGCCAGATGCTGGAAAGCTACGGTTACCGGGTCCTCACCGCCGAAGAGGGCGCAGCCGCATTGAAAATTGTCGAGGACAACCAGCACCGAATAGATCTCGTCTTGACCGACCTGATGATGCCGGGGATGGACGGTTACGCGCTCATCAGCGCTTTGCGCAAGCGAAACCTGAACTTCCCCATCATCGCAGCCAGCGGACTGACCAGCGAAGATCGCACAAACCGCAGCAAGAGTGCCGGTGCGGACCATTTTCTCGCAAAGCCCTACGCGGTAAACAGCATGCTTACCTTGATTCGAGAAGCACTTTCCTCGAAGAACGAATCTTGAATCCAACACGCACCGGGTGATGTGACCACCAGATAAGTCGTTCACCTTTACTAATTCGTTTCGGGCGTAGGATTCATCAACCTTATGACCCAAAAACTGAAGGCCTAAAACGTTTGTCTTCCAGCCTCGGGCACTTACGGTAAAGCGGAATTGTGGAATAACCGGATAATGAAGAATCCTACCTTTGCAACCCGCTGGAATGCGGATCTGATTGATCAACACTACAAGGAGTGGCTCGAAACTCCCGAAAAACTCGACCCCACCTGGCGGGCATTTTTCGAGGGTTTCGAACTGGCCTCTGGCAATGGCTCAGCATTTGGAGAGAGTGCTCAGCAGGCCCAGTCCACCGGATCGAAGGCCGAGTCTGCGATCAAACAATCCCGATTTACGGGCGCGATTTTTGCCTACCGCTCAATCGGCCATACTCAAGCCAGGGTCAATCCCCTGATGCGCGAAGCGCCGGAGAATCCGCGTCTTTCCCTCAAACGCTTGGGTTTTGAAGAAGCAAACCTCGACGAAGTCTTTTGGACAGGCAACTACCTGGACGGCACGGAAATGAGTATCCGTGATCTTCTGGACAACTTGAAACAGACTTACTGCGCGTCCATTGGTGTCGAATACCTGCATATTCAGGACACAGCGCAACGACGTTGGCTCCAGTCAAAAATGGAACCAAGCTGTAACCAGCCCAAATTTCCAGAAACCAAACGCCTCAGGATCCTGGACCGCGTCATCAAGGCCGAACAATTCGAACGCTTTTTGCACACGCACTATGTGGGCCAGAAACGATTTGGCCTCGAAGGTGGCGAAACCATCATCGCGGCACTTGATGCGCTGCTCGAAAATGCTCCCGGCATGGGAGTGAAGGAGTTCGTTCTGGGCATGGCTCACCGCGGACGCCTCAACGTGCTGGCCAACGTGATGCGCAAATCCTTCGAGTATATCTTTCACGAATTCTCGGAGAATTACATCCCGGATATGCTCCATGGCGACGGTGACGTGAAATACCACCTCGGATACGATGCCGAATTGAAAAACACGAAGGAGGAGGACATCATCGTCCGCCTCGCAGCCAATCCCAGCCACCTGGAGGCCGTGAATCCTGTCGTTGAAGGCCGCGCCCGTGCCCGCCAGCGCATTCTCAACGACTCGACCGAACGCGACAAAGTCATACCCATACTTATCCACGGTGACGCGGCTTTTGCCGGCCAGGGCATCGTTGCCGAGGTACTGAATTTTTCCCAGCTACCCGGATACCGCACTGGAGGGACCATCCACTTCATCATCAACAATCAGATAGGAT
>JBJHBN010000377.1:0-3670 GCA_050485505.1 Opitutales bacterium
TTCCCGAGGATTTCACGGATTTCTTCAGGCGACCAGATATAATAGGCTCCTTCGCCCTCATCGCTGTCCGCATCCAGTGCGCTTGCGTAGGCGCCTGAAGGCAGTTTCAATTCGCGCTGCAGGAATTCGATGGTTTCGGCGACCACGGCGGCGAACAGCGGGTCCTTGTAGCGTTGCCAGCCCAGAGTGTAGCTGCGCAGCAGCAGGGCGTTGTCGTAGAGCATCTTTTCGAAATGTGGAATGTGCCAGTGGCGGTCGACGCTGTAGCGGGCAAAGCCACCGCCGATCTGATCGAACAGCCCTCCCAGCGCCATGGCGCGCAGGGTTTTGCATACGGCTGTGTCTATCGCTTCCGCGCGATCGGGATTCATCAGTTCAACCGTTGCCGTAGCGCGCATGCTGAGGAGGAAGTCCAGAGCCATGGCCGGTGGAAATTTAGGCGCATCGCCAAAACCACCAAATTCCTCGTCGGCCGACTCGAGCAGCCCATCGAGAGCTTGGAAAAAGTGTTCCTTTCGCACTTCTTCGTGGACGGACAGCGGGACAGAGTTGGCTGCCTGCAAATTGCCGATGATGGCTTCTGCATTTTCCTCCAGTTCGTGGCGTTTGCGTTTAAAGTAATCGCTGACCCTCGTCAGGAGTTGAGGCCAAGGCACAAGCGAGTAGCCCTTGGAGTCGTCCGGCGGGAAGTAGGTGCCGCCAGCGAAGGGACGGCCATCAGGTAGACAGAAAACGTTCAGTGGCCAGCCTCCGTGGCCATTCATCATCTGCACGCTCTCCATGTAGGTTCGGTCTACATCCGGGTGCTCTTCGCGGTCCACTTTGACGCACACGAAATGTGTGTTCATCAGCTTGGCGATGTAAGGATCCTCAAAGGATTCATGGGCCATCACGTGGCACCAGTGGCAGGAGCTGTAGCCGATGGAGATGAGCATTGGTTTGTCGGATTCACGGGCTTTGGCAAAGGCTGCTTCACCCCATGGATACCAATCGACTGGGTTGTCGGCGTGCTGTTTAAGATAGAGACTGTTTTCGCTGGAGAGTCGGTTCACAGCTCAAGGCTTCGCACGACTTGGCCAAATCGTCAAGAAAGCGGGCTTCGACAAATCAAGAACCCCGCAGGAAAACCATTTTCCGACGGGGCTCTTGTGGGTTTTCACCCAAGCATCAATTTTTCACCCTCGTTTAGTCAGGTAACGGGAGCGGCAGTTCCTGCCTTTTCCTGATTTTTTTCGCGGAAATGGTCCGACTGCTCGTCAGCGTGGTAGCTGGAGCGAACGAGAGGGCCGGATTCGACGACGTCAAAGCCGAGATCGAGGCCGAACTGCTTCCAGTGATCAAATTCTTTTGGTTCGACCCAGCGGAACATTTTGCGGTGTTCTTTGGTCGGTTGAAGGTATTGGCCGATCGTGATGATGTTGACCCCGATCGAGTGGAGGTGGCGCAGGCAGTGTTCGATTTCGTCCTGTTCCTCGCCGATGCCTAGCATGATGCCGGATTTGGTGGTAAAGCCGCGCGATTTGGCGTGGGCAAGCACCCTGCTGGTGATGTCCCAGGACGCCGTTTTGCGGACCGGACGCTGCAGGCGCTGCACCGTTTCCAGATTGTGATTCAGAATGTCCGGCTTGGCATCGAGCACGATGTCGAGTTGGTCGGTGTTGCCACGGAAGTCGGGAATCAGAACTTCAATCGCCGTTTCCGGGTTTTGGTAGCGGATGGCCTTGATTGTGGAGGCCCAGACCCCGGCTCCGCCGTCGGGCAGGTCGTCGCGGGCAACAGAGGTGATGACAGCGTGTTTCAGCCCCATGCGTTTTACGGCGCCCGCAACCCGGGCGGGTTCAAAGAGATCGAGTTCCTGTGGGCGCCCGGTATCGATCGCGCAGAAGGTGCAGGCGCGGGTACAAGTGTTCCCGAGGATCATCAAGGTTGCAGTCCGGCGAGACCAGCATTCGCCCATGTTCGGGCATTGAGCGCTCTGACACACGGTGTGCAGGGCGTTTTCGTCCACTAAGTTGCGGACATTTCGGTACTCCGGGCTCGACGGCAGTTTCGCCCGCAGCCAATCAGGCTTACGCATTTCCATAAGCGGCATGTTCGCCGAAAACTTTCCAGAATTCAAGAGACAATGTGGACTTCACCGTTTCGAGCTCAGGACCGTCTCCGCCGAGTTCCTGTTGCAACGAGGTCACGGTTCCGTCGGTAATCCCGCAGGGAACAATGCCTGTGAAGTGTCTCAGGTCGGGGCAGACGTTGAGTGCGAAACCGTGATAGGTGATCCAGCTTTTGACCGCTACACCGATGGCTGCGAGTTTGCGGTTCTCGATCCAGATACCTGTTTTGCCTTCGCGGCGGTCGGCTTCCAAACCGAATTGGGCAACGGATTGGATCAATATATCTTCCAGTTTACGAAGGTAGAGGTGGAGGTCGCGCTGCTCCTGCCAGCTAATGATCGGGTAGCCCACTATTTGGCCGGGGCCGTGGTAGGTGATGTCGCCGCCGCGGTTGGTTTCCACAACTTCGATGCCCGCCGATTGCAATTGTTCGGGATTCCAGACCAGGTGGCCCTGGGCGCCCGGCCGGACTCCGACGGTGTAGACCGGGTGGTGCTCGGTGAAAATCAGGGTATCCGGGACCATGTTCGCCTTGCGTTGGGTGACCCGAACTTTTTGTCGTTCCAGGGCTTCTCGGTAGCGGGTGCGGCCCCAGTCGATGGTTTTGCCAGAATGTTTCATGGAATCAAAGGAATCAGGTTACGGGTGAGACGCTTGCGCGCAATCCGCAAGCGCAGCGCTGAGATAATTCCGCTTGGCATTTTTTCAAAGCTAGTTTCAAACGGAACCTTCGAATGGCACTCCCGTGGTTCAGTGAAGGGCGTTTTCCCTTGTTTTTGGCGCCGATGGCCGGTTTTACCGACAAGGCCTTTCGTCAGCTGTGCAAGGAGCAGGGAGCGGACGTAATGGTGACGGAGTTTGTCATGGCCAACCGTTTTCTGGATGAGCGCTCACAGAACGACGCTTGGAAGACGGTTGATTTTACCCCCGAGCAGAGGCCTATGGGCGTGCAGATTTTTGGCAGTGATCCGGAAAAGATGGCCGAGGCGGCACGGCGCATTGTCGACCGCTTGCAACCCGATTTCATCGATTTGAATTACGGCTGCCCGGCGCAGAAAATCGTCGACAATTGTGCCGGTTCCTCGTTGCTGCGCGACTTGCCCCTGCTGGGTCGGGTGACTGCAAAAGTAGTTGAGCGGGTTGGCGAAGACTGCCCGGTTACTGCAAAAATGCGTATTGGCTGGGACGCGGAGAGCATTGTCGCGGATGAGGCCGCTCAGGTCCTGCAAGACGCAGGTGTGCAGGCCCTTGCTGTGCATGGCCGCACCAAGGAGCAGGGCTATCGTGGAGATGCGAACTGGGACATTATTGAGGGCGTTGCCGAGGCGGTTTCCATTCCAGTGGTTGGCAACGGCAGTGCGGACAGCGTAGAGCGGATCCGTGCGATCCGTCAGCGTAGCAAGGTGGCAGGAATCATGATCGGCCGGGCCGCGCTCGGTTATCCCTGGTTGTTCCGTGAATTCAAGGCGGCATTGGAAGGCTGGCCTATTCCACCGACCCCGGATTTGTCCGAGCGCATAGCAGTGATGCTGCGTTACTGCCGGGAGTTGAATGCCCAT
>JBJHBN010000378.1:0-3666 GCA_050485505.1 Opitutales bacterium
CTTGAGGGGTTGGGGCGAGAAGCGCATGTGGCCGGATTCCGAGCGACCGACAAATAGCACGTCGTCGAGCATCTGGTTCATGCGCTTTAGGGCAGAGGCGATATTCTGATGGTGGCGCAATTTTTTCTCGTCCGGCAAGCGATCGCCGAAATCCCTTAATAAGGTGGTTGAGGCCTTGATGCTGGTCATCGGAGTGCGGAATTCGTGGCTGACCATCGAGATAAACCGGGTCTTGATCTCGTTGAGTTCCCGTTCTTTTTCGAGTGCCTGGCGAATTTCCTCTTCGGCCTGTTTCTGGCGGGTAATATCGCGGCTGACGCTGACGAGCAGGGGTTCGCCTCCGTCTTCCAGGGGTTCGCCCAAGCTCTCTCTCGATTCGATCCAGACATATTCACCATCCGCGTGTTGGAGCCGGAGTCGCATTGTCGAAGCCTCCCCGGTCTCGAAAATACGTTGTGCCTGATGCGCGCATGCCTTCCTGTCATCCGGGTGGACGCGCTCGAGGTAGTCTTTGCCGACCCACTCGTCCGGTTTCAGGCCCAGCATGGTTTCGGACGCCGAGGAAACAAACTCGAGCGAACCGTCCTGCGTGCGGCGGGTGATCAGGTCTTCGATGCTGTCTGTCAGCAGGCGGTAGCGCCGTTCACTGCGGGTGATCAGGTCGCGGTTGCGGACCCGTTCGCTGACATCGATCTGCAAACCGACAAAATGGGTCAGTTCGCCCTGCTCGTTGTGCACCGGCGAAAGGTGGAGCTCGTTGTGGAAGAGGCTGCCATCCTTACGATAGTTGCGCAGGCGAACGACGCAGGATTCTCCCGCCTTGAGCGCTGCACGCAGGGTATTCAGACCCTCCTGATTTCGGTCTGCGCCTTGTAGAAAACGGCAACTGCGGCCAATGGCTTCCTTAGCTTTGAACCCAGTCAACTCCTCAAAGCCGCGGTTGATGTAGATCAGCGGCAGGTCCGGTTGGCGCGCGTCGGCGATAGTGACCCCACCGGAGAAACTGGCGATGGCGACATTGCGCAGGTTGATCTCTTCAGAGGCCCGGACTCGTTCGGTGACGTCCCTCGCAATCTCTATCAGAAGGCATTGGTCTTCCTGTTCTATCCAGTGCAGCTGAACTTCGCAAACCGCAGTGAATCCGGAGCTATTTTCGATCTCAAGGATCTCGGGTTCATCGTCGTTGGGTGGGCGCCGTTCGTCGATTCGCGCCCGCAGTTGTTCCCGGCTTGAAGGGCTGTGCACATCCACCAGGTGCCTCTTCTTGAGTTCATGCAATTCAGCGCCGCACAGTTGTTGGGCGTTTCGATTGGCTTCGAGAATGGCCCCGGACTGCGCATCCGCGATGAAGATGGCGTCCTGCCCTATTTCAAACAGGGTGCGGGAGCTCAACTTTGACAAGATCGGCACAGGTTCAGTGATGCCTTGATCGCTGGAATTTGCAACGATTGCTGTGGATAATTTGAGTAGATTAATGGGAATAATTCTTGCCTGGAACTCCGCATGGGAAATTGACTCTCAATACTTTTGCCGCATCGTGCCCCACATGGCTTTACAGAAAATGTCCACTTCACTTTTCGGTCGTGCGTGCAGTGGCCCATTGACCTGGCTCCTTTTGGGTGCTTTTGCCGCTGGTTGTGCGAGCGTGCCAAACGGAAATGGTGTCGGGGAGGACCTTGACTCCGTTGCCGAAGCTGAGGAAGTCCGCGAACAGGACGAAGAGGTGGAGTGGGATCCCTCCGAAGGTATTCATATCCGCGATGTCGGTGAACGCTATATATTTGGATGGGTTGAATGGGTCTGTGTTCTGCCGCAGGGCGTGCAGATCAAGGCCAAGTTGGATTCCGGAGCGAGAACCTCGTCAATGAACGCCCAGGAGCTGACCGAATTCGAGCGCGATGGGAATGACTGGGTCCGGTTCAAGATTGAGCACCCCGAGTCTGGCGAGATGGTCGAAATCGAACGCCCTGTCAGCCGCTGGCTTCGGATCGTACAGCATGGGGACGATCCCCAGCGCCGTCCGGTTGTTAAAATGGAAGTTAAGCTGGGTGAGATTCACCAGGAGGTTGAGTTCAGCTTGGCGGACCGCAGTAACTTTGTGTACCAAATCCTGATAGGGCGTAATTACCTGAAGGGGTTGGGGCTCATTGACTCCGACGAGACTTTTCTGGGCGGTCACCCGTGTTCTGAATGAACAAGGCGCTCAAGGTTATCCGGCAACGTCGCTTCTCACCACGACTGCAGGTGTGGGTGCTCGCGCTGTTGCTGACGGCGGTTGGACTTGGTTTGGCCATTCACAAACACCGGAGCTATGGTTTTCCCTTAAGCCCCCGTTCTGCTGAAACGGTGTGGACGATTGAAGCGGAGATTTCCTTTCAGGCTGACGGGCGTCCCGTGCGGGCGACCTTGGCCTTGCCCGGCGGTTCTCCGGAGTTCCAGCGAATTGACGAGAGTTTTTCTTCGCTCGGTTATGGCTTTTTTCGAACCGTTGGCTCGGATGGGCGCGAGCGGGCTGAGTGGACTAAACGTGAGGCGGATGGATCCCAGCGCTTGTATTACCGCACGCAGATCGTGCGGCGTCCCAGCGCCGAAGCAGCGGCTATGCGTGAGCGTGAGCTGAGTATTTTGCCGGTGTCGGATCCAGCGCCTTTCTGGGAAAGCGCGGATCGCATGGCGGTCGAGGAGGTGTTGGACAGGGTGAGGCGGGTCTCCGCCGATGCGGAGACCTTCGCCATGCAGTTGGTGCGGTTACTGCGGAATGGCGAGGATGATCAGAGTGTCAGTCTTTTGCTGTCGCGCTATTCGGATGATGATCGCCGTAGTCGGCTGGTCCTGGATCTGCTGCGGACCGAGGGAATTCCGACCCGCTTGATCAGGGGAGTTTACCTGGCTGACGGGCGGCGGTTCCAACCTGTTGTTGAAGGCATTGAGGTTTATCATGATCAGCGCTGGGTGTTTATCGATCCTTTGACCGGCAATCCGGGTGTGCCGGAGTTTTTCTTCCGTTGGCAAAGGGGAGGGCAATCGCTGCTTGACCTCGAAGGAGGGCGGGGCTCGCAGGTGCGTTTTTCCGTGCTGCGGGATACCAGACCCGCTGAGGCACTGGCCTTTCAACGGCTTGAGGAGCAGGACCACGCTTTGCTGGATTACTCGATCTATAGTTTGCCGATCGAGGATCAGAACGTGTTTAAACGGCTTTTGCTGATTCCTTTTGGCGCTCTGGTCATTGTGTTGTTGCGCAACATTGTGGGGATTCCGACCTCGGGCACATTTATGCCGATTCTGATTGCGATGGCCTTTCAGGAGACCCGTCTGTTGCCCGGCTTACTGCTGTTTCTGGTGGTGGTGGGGGCCGGGCTGGGAATCCGCTCGCTATTGTCACACCTAAACCTACTGGTCGTACCGCGGATCAGTGCGGTGGTGATTGTTGTCATTTTACTGATGGCAGGGATGAGTATTGTCAGTCACCACATGAATCTGGCTGAGGGACTGAAGGTGACCTTCTTCCCCATGATTATCATTGCCTGGACAATTGAGCGTCTATCCATTCTTTGGGAGGAAGAAGGGGGCGAGGCGGCGCTGATTCAGATGTCCGGCAGTCTGTTTGTGGCGATAGCTGCTTTTCTAGTCATGAGCGCTTCGGAAATCCGTCACCTGACCTATACT
>JBJHBN010000379.1:0-3652 GCA_050485505.1 Opitutales bacterium
CACTTGCCTTGCGCGGCGTCGACAGCCGCGCTGAGCAATGGCTGGAGCGAACTGTGGACAGCTTTCGGCGGGTTTTCACACTTTTCAAGGAGGATGGAAGTTTCTTTGAGGCCATCAGTTATGCAGGCTACACCTTGCGTCGCGCCTTCACTTTTTTTGAGCCTCACGAGCGGGTCGACGGTTCCGTTGACTGGGGTAGGGAGACTGACCTGAACAAGTATTTGGATTTCATTCTGGCTTCACACGCAGGTTACACTGCGGAGGGAGAACCCGATATTTTTAATTTCGGTGATACATTTGGTGCAGTCCACCCTTGTGTTCCGGCCTACATCGGCCGCAAGACTGGTAATCCGCTGGCTCAGTTTGTCGCCAATCATATCTCGAACCCGCTGTTCTTTATGGATTTCCTTTGGTACCAGCCTGGCCTGCCGGAGAAACAACCTTCAGCGGCTCTGGATAATGTACAAACCCGGCTCGACTGGATCTTTTGCAGGACAGGGTATAAGGCCGACGATGCCTACCTTGGCTTCCGCAGTGGCGGACCTGCGAATCATGAACAGGCCGACCGCAACAGCTTTATCTACAAGATTCATGGTGAGCGCCTGCTCAACGATCCCTTTCGTGCAGACTACGACTGGCGTCAGCCACGCTGGATACTGCGTTTGTCGGAGGCACATAATACGGTTCTGATTGGCGGCAAGGGCCAACAGTATCACCGCGGCGAGGAGGGCGTGAACGACGGACTGTCCTACGCAAACATTGTCCGCTACGAAGATAAAGGTCATCTTCTCTGGTGGACCAGCGATGCAACAACAGCGTATCGAATTGATAATTACCACATTTTCAAAGTTCTGCGAACTGTGGTATTTTCCAAGCCCGATTTGATTATCGTATTGGATCAGGTTCGGTTGCGCTACTGGCCGCAGGAACTCGACATCCGCTTTCATCCGGACAACCGCGATGATAAGGCTCGGATTGACACGGACAGAGAAAACCAGTTTCGGATACAGCGTCCCAAGGCCATTCTTGAAGGCAGAGTGTATGCCCGCTCGCCGTTGAGTATCCGAACTGCTGAATTGGACGTCGGCAACGACCCCGAGCGCTTTCCTTTTGTCGAGTTACACTCCGACAAAGCCCTTCGTCACGAAATACTGACCGTGCTGACTGCGACCTCGACAAACGGACTTTCTCAGCCAGCGGCTGTTCAAGTCGAATCACTGGCTGATGGCTGGCGCTTCCACGGCTCCCGCCTCAATGCAAAACTCCTCACCACCCGCCACGAACCCCAGCTGCACCTGATAAGGTAGGGCTGGTTCGCCGAACCAGCCGCTTGCCGCGCCCAAGCAGTAGTCCCGGCGTTCAGGCCGGGAAGCGATCTCTCAACAGAAGACCACTTTTATAAATTATTCAGTGACATTTTGCGCAAGATCTGCTTAAACGAAAGGATGCCCCGTAAAAAACGTGGAGTTTTTAAGCGGACCCAACGCAAGAAAGTATTGATAGCTCTTTACTGGTGGGAAGACCGCGTCTTCGAGGGCGTTGCCCAGGCCGCTGCAGAATACGGTTGGATTTTGGACTGTCGCATGCGCTGGATGCATACGGTTCCGTCACAGTGGGATGGTGACGGTATCATTGCGAATCCGGGCTTTTCAAGACCCTTGCAGCCTCTACTCGAATTGATTGATCGTTCGGGGGCTCCGACCATTGAATTACAGAGTTTTCACGATTACCCCTGTGAGGGCCGGGTGGTCATCGATCAGGAAGGGGTCGGTCGGATTGCTGCGCAGTACTTGCTTTCTCTGGGCTTTCGCCACTTGGGATACGTTCCCTTTATGGATAACCCCCTGGAGCGGGTGCGTTCTAAAAGCTTTAGGGCAGCCGTCGAAAAGGCGGGGGCAACTTTCTATTCGCTCCCGTATGGGAGACTTGCCGAATCCTTGCAGGAGTGTCCGAAGCCATTGGGGTTGTGGGCGCTGAATGACGTTAATGCGATTGACGTCATGACTGCCTGTCTGGACAGCGGTTTCAGGGTCCCAGAAGAAATTGCCGTGCTCGGGTCGGACGATTCCCGAACGTTTTGCGACTTCGCGGAAGTTCCGCTTTCCAGCGTACGCTGTAATTTTGAAGAGCAGGGCCGATTGGCCGCGGACATGCTCCAAAAGGTGATGCATGGCGAGCCGCTTGAGAAGGAGTCGAAGTTCATTCAGCCCTCCGGAGTGACGACGCGTCGCTCAACGGATACCATTGCGGTTCCAGATATAGGTGCGGCGCGCGCATTGCGAATTCTTAGGGATCGGTTTCGCCAGCAGTTGAAGATGCCGGATATTGCGAGAGAAGTCGGGGTTTCATTGAGGCACCTGCAGGATTCATTTCGAAAGCATCTGGGATTCACGTTGGTGCACGAATTAACGCGGGTGCGGGTTGAGCATGCCAAGGCTTTGCTCGAATCGGAAGAATTGAAACTGGACGCGGTGGCTTTCGAATGTGGATTCTCGAATCGCTTTCATTTCATCCGGGCATTCGAGCGCATTACTGGAGAAACCCCGACAGGTTATCGCAAACGCATGGGCGCGGAAACGAATCCCGGCTCAGATTGAAAACAAGCCCCCGCGGCTCGGATGAGGGCAGGGGCTTGTGCTTTCTGATCTCAAAGCCTTCGAGTTCACTGCAGTCGAGAAGCTATGAGCGATTCGCGTGACAGGGTCAGCTTCGAACCATATCTCAGATGATCTCATTAAATCCTGAAATGACTAATAGTTTTAAGTGCCAGTTTGCGCAGAATGAGTGACTATTTGCGCAGGTGAGAGCCTGTGGCGACCCTTTTGACGAGGATCCGTAAAGTGCCTCTATAGAATGTGTAATCGATTGGTTTTGAGGAAGGTAGATGTTCTGGTGGCCCAGATATTTGAAAGGAAAAAATGCGGTTGGTTCAATTTTTATGCCGTTTGACACTTGAAAAATGGACGCTCTATAGAGCTCGCATGATTAACTGCTTATCACTGACTTCAATTACCCTAGGTGCTGCGCTGGTTTTAGCGGTAGCGGTGACAGGAAGCACTCCGCCTGACGAATTTTTCGTGCGCACTCAAGACGATGCGGGTATCTATCACGATGGCTGGATCGATTTTAACAAAAACGGTGCGATGGATCCGTTCGAGAATCCGTCTCTGCCGGTTGATGTGAGGGTTGAAGACTTGTTGTCGCGGATGACGCTGGAGGAGAAAACCAACCAGATGGCGACACTCTATGGCTATCCGCGAGTAGTTAAGGACGAGTTGCCAACCGAACGTTGGCACGACGAGATTTGGAAAGAGGGGATCGGTAACATTGATGAGCACATGAATGGCAATACCGGTTGGGATTGGCGGAACCCCTTTCCGGATCCTGAACACGACTTGCCCTATTCCCTGCACACTCAGGCTATCAACGAGGTGCAGCGTTGGTTCATTGAAGAAACCCGCTTGGGAATCCCCGTCGATTTTACCAACGAGGGCATTCGTGGTGTAATGCATTCGAAGTCGACCAGCTTCCCGGCGCAGGTGGGTGTTGCCAGCCCCTGGACTCACGCACTGGTCCGCCAGATTGGTCGCGTGCCCGGGCATGAGGGCCGGGTTTTAGGCTACACGAATGTGTATTCGCCGGTGCTCGACGT
>JBJHBN010000380.1:0-3648 GCA_050485505.1 Opitutales bacterium
AATGGCGGCAGAAAAGTTTCAGATCAGCTTTGCCTGCCGGCTGCCCGAGCGCCTGAAGATTCGCGTTGAACGCTTTCTAGGCGCCAGTATAATGCTGCCTTCTCGTGGAGGGGTGGCTGAGTGGTCGAAAGCACCGGTCTTGAAAACCGGCGAGTCGAGAGGCTCCGTGGGTTCGAATCCCACCCCCTCCGCCACTTATTCAATAAAATCAATAACTTACGGATGAGTTATTGACATATCCCACATAAAAACCCACAAAGAAGATTTACCAGCGCGGATGCTGCGTGGCCAGTAGCTAAAAGGTCAGATCATCGTCGTAAAAGTCAGCCTTGGGCTTTGGGGCGGCCTTCGCCTCTTTGGGCGTCACAGATATTTTGAGCAGGGGCGCGTTCTCTTTTGCATCGGCATCGCGCTTCCAGGCACTCACCCAATATTCTTTGCCATCAATCTCACCTTGGCCCGTGAAATGGGGGTGAGAGTCTTTTTCCCGCCTATCGTTTTTCCACAGCGAAAGCTGATTGTTCATGTATCCACCTGTTGAACTTTTCACTCAAATATTCCGCCTCAATCTCCACATGGTCGCAGAGCCACCGAACCATCGGCCCGCACCTGGTCAGATCATCAAACGCGGCTTGGCATATCTCGGCCAGGTCTTCGGGCTGGCTGCCGCCTTGCCTCGTGGGTCGGCCACAATGGTGATACATGGCGTCCGCAAGAAACAGCCCCAAGGCAGCCCGCCACAACCGCGCCGCACCCATATCATCGGATCAGATCGGCTTCGGCTTGCTTGACCCTCGCCGCCTGCTGCTCGGCCCGCTTCTCTGCAATCGGATCGCGTCGCTTTTCGGCCTCGTCAAATAACCTCTTTGCAGCATACGAAACGGCACTGCTCGCAAGCTCAATATCACGTTTCCAGTCGGGTAGGTCGGGCGCAGCCTTGGCCAGCGCGAGGGAAACCAGTTCCTCCACGGGGACGCTGATTTGTCCATGCACAAAGCTGGCTGGGGATTGGCGAATTGCCGCAATAACTTTGCCGTCTGCATTATGTGCCGCCTCTCGAACAACTTTGTCGCGGCTGGCCTGGTCTAAACTTCGGAGAACGTGCCGAATCTCCTGGGCGCTGGCCTCGGGGAGATACTCATTTAGTCCCGCTTTGCTCTCTGCTTCCTTGACCAGCCGGGTTTCCAGCGCGTCCAGGTCTTCAATGGCTCCCGTGGCGGTGCGCTTTGCCGATTCAATCGCAGTTTCGAACCGTCGCTTGTACCTCAGGGCTTGGCCCTCACGGGTCAATTCGGGGTCGGGGTTTTTATACAGCGCGTCCAGGCTGTCCCAGAGTTCGCCTAGCCGGTCGATTGCCATCGCTGCCCGGTTGATTTCTGGGACGCTGCCACGGTGGGAAAGCACCTTCTTCACCACAGCAGAGTGCAAAGGCTGGGGTCTTAGGTTGGATTGAGTTTTCATAAAATTGGCTCCTTTGTTTAGCAGGCCATTCGGATATTGGTAACGATTATTGGTTCGGGTTGCTTGGCGTAAACGGCTGCGCCCGCCACGGCATTTGCAAGATCGTCGTGCGCGTTCGGTGCGTGGTCGATACTGTCTCGACCTCCTCGACTCGTGCGGCGCTCCAGTCCCAGAAGCTCGCGGAATAACTGCCGGTCGGGGGGAAGCTCGATCTTTCCAGAGTTCATCAGCGGAAGAAGGTCGCGGTATAGCTCGCTTTTGGTTTTGTCTGCCTTTTTGTAACGGATACCACGCTTGGCGAATTGCTCGCTGGGCCATAGGCCTGCATATGCATCGCCATGCACCTCATGGATTCGGTAGGCCCTGAGAAGGTCGCAGAAATCCTGAACCACGGACTCAGGCGAGAAGGGCGGCCTCACTGCGCGGATTGCATCGATGATCGCTACTCCCGTCTGTTTGTCCAGGTGCGCGATAGCCAGGGCGAAGGCATCGGCAGAACCTCCGGACGGGTCAACAAAGGCGCTGTAGCGGGTGCCACTGTCGGGCATGATTTCTGGACAGCTTGGACGGGTGCAGGCTTCCAGCACTTCCAGGGCGACAAAGCTTTCAACGTCCGTTCTGAATTGAGCGCCATACTCAGCAGCA
The DNA here is from genome assembly GCA_050485505.1 of Opitutales bacterium. GTDB lineage: Bacteria > Verrucomicrobiota > Verrucomicrobiia > Opitutales > Oceanipulchritudinaceae > JAFIGG01. The sequence goes on from JBJHBN010000380.1 coordinate 2,107, forward strand.
GCCGAAGCGGGGTCGGCTTCATATGCTTCCCGAACAATGTCGGGGCCGAGGCTGGGGTTCATCAATAGGGTTGGTGCCTGGGCAACCAGTATTCGGGAATCCTTGCCGAAGTGGGTTCGGTAGGTGTCCCAGAGCCAGCCGCGTCTTGCATAGGGACTTGAAAGGGCAATTAGCTTGCCGCCCAGTGTCGCTAGTCCAGGGGTCACTGCATTGATGATCTCGCGGTCGGGGCTGGCGCTGTCATCGGATCGCCAGAATGCAACCTCATCCGCGATAAAGCACCCCATGGTATAGCCCCGAGTGCTGCGGAATGAAGCGGTTCCGATCTCGATCACGCATCGATTCGCAAGCTCGATACTCTCCCGATCCTCGCGCACTACAAGCCGCGATAGCATCGGGTTTTCTACCAGCAATCCCCTTATGTAACGCATGACCGTGCGGGCTTGTTTTCGGTCAGCCGCCACTATCAGGATGGTGGCCACTTCGCCAGGGGCTAGCTTGCTTGCATGGTCGTTGAACAAACCCTCATACACGGCAATTAGCGCCGCTTGCTGCGACTTTCCGCCGCGCCTGCCGATAACCAGTACCAAGGCATCATGCGGGCGGATGGGGAAGGTTTCACGGCCTGTCAGCTCCCGCCAGGTCTGTGCATCATCTTCGCAAATCGGCAGCCCATAAAACCCTGCAAGTAAGGTGCGCCAGTTGCGCCATGAATCCCCAGCAAACTGGTTGCCGAACAACTTGGGGTCGGTCATTGCCTCCAGGATATTCATGCTCTGCGCTGCAAATACTGGGCGAGGTCGGGAATGTCGCGGGCCACCCTCTCAAGCCCCAGCTTCGCAAGGATTCCTTGCAGGCTATTGGCAGCCTGCACCCACTTGCCCACGTCGAATTCCGATCCGCTGGCTAATGCCTGCTCCTGACTTGAAAGCCAGAATTCCAGCCACAATGCACGTTCAACCAGACTCAACTGGCCATAGCTCAAACGCTCTGCGCCGCCCAAATCGTCTGTGAACTGCTGCCACCGCTCCCGCATCGCCTGGGCAACGGCAGTCCGACCGTCCAGGGACTCTAACCATCCCCGTGAAAAGCGGTCAGGAGGTGACTGCAATTTGCCCATATATGTGCCCTTTGTTGGTGTTTCTGGTGCCTGTTTTCACCAGAAAAAACAAATCTATGTGGGACATTATGGGGGATATAGAATAAAAAATCACCTATTTTACAGGGTTTACAAGGGATAAAGGCGGATAGAACATCCGCCAAACGTGGGAAGGCAGCCAGTAGCAGGGTAGTGGGCAAAAAATCGGCTGGACGCGAGCAATCCAACTCAGCCGCCACACCAACTGCAACCTTCCCCCAAACATGAAAGACACTGCCCTTCGTCATCGCGAGTATGCGAGTCTTGCGAGTATCCATTACGGGCAATCTCTGGAGGGGTGATATTCCAATTAATTGCATTGCTATGGTTTTTGGCACCATCATCTGAAACCTGCCATCCAACCTTACGCATGACAGGAGCCTGACGCCGTAACAGCGTAGTCA
>JBJHBN010000381.1:0-3648 GCA_050485505.1 Opitutales bacterium
GTGTTGAGCCTGGTGAAACTGTTGAATTCGAAGTTGTTGCAACCGACCTTGATGAGCCTGCGCAACCACTCACCCTCAGCTTGGTCGGTGCACCAACTGGCGCACGCCTGACAAGCACTGGCCAGTTCAGTTGGACACCAACCGATGAGCAGGCCGGGCAAAACCATACCTTCGAGATCCAGGTGGCCGATCGTTTACAGTCCGCCGCGCAGTCAGTTTCAATCACTGTGAACGACCTTCCCAGCGAACAACGCGCCAGCCAGTTTTTTGGTCGTGCCGTCCGGGATAGCTGGATCATCTCTCAAAGGATGGGAGGTTTCTCAGCAACGAGTTTCCCTTGGGTTTTCAGCGATCAGTTGCAAAATCTGCGCTTTGTGGAATCTGCATCCGCCAAAGCATGGCTCTACATTCACGGCACTGACATCCAGGAAGGTGCCTGGTTCTGGGATTCCGCCTTGGATGAATGGTGGTATACCAAAGAATCGATCTACCCGTGGGTATATCGTCCCTCCATTCAAAACTGGACCCTGATCGACGATATTCAGCTTCCCTGAGACTGATCGACTGCAGTGCCATACGTGATTTAAAACAAGGTTGGAGTCCAACAAGGCTCTTGGCCAAGAAAGCCTGATTTCTATCTTACGCCGAAACGCTCTCGCTGTTTCGCTACAGCCTTCGAGAATCCCTGTAGCGGAACGGCTGTCGCCGTTTCGGTCATCCTCCAAGAAACTGATACCCTACGACAAAAGCATTCCCGGAACGAGATTGGAGCCAAACAATGATTTCATTTTGCCCTCCAAAGGTTATTCACCGGATATCGGCTGTGTCCTTGGCCTATCGAGGGACAGGGCATCAAAAACCTCGCCTTCAGCATCGACAGCCTCGACATCAATCCTGCCTTCAGGATGCAATGTAACGTGGAATAGGTGTTTTCTGGATTCGGCATGGGCAAGGTACCAGGCAGCTCCCGGCTCAGGAACATCCCTGGTATGGACACCCCAACAGCCATCACCCAGATAGATAATGCCGCGATCATCGTCGCGCTCATTTTTCAGAATCGGATAGGTCCTCTTATATGTGTGATGATCGTTCTCAAACACGATGGAAACACCATACCTTTCGAAAGTGGGGACCCAGTGCTCCCGGATGGACTCAGCCCTTGGAGTATCATAGGGCAGCTTGCCAGGAGGCGACTTCGACAAAGCTGAGCCATATGCAGGGTAATGGTAAACTGGGAAGATGAACTGCTGCTCCTTGCGTTTCTCCATCGCCCTTTGCAACCACTCACTCTGCTCACCAATGATGGGCTGGGTGTGATCGGTGTCCAATACAATAAAACTCAGGTAATCTCCGAAATCCAAAGCATAGTAAGAACGATCTTCCGGCAGCGCAAACAGACCGTAGAAATACGGTGCATCCTCCGGTGCCTGGCCATGGTATTGACCAATGACTTCGTGATTCCCAATAGCAACAATCATTGGAATGTGACGACCATTCTCTCCCCTGGCAAAGCGTGTCCAGGAATGTAGCCAATCCACCCATTTGGCCGCATCCACACCATCCGCATAGGCAAAATCCCCACCCAGAACGGCGAAGTCGGGGTCCAATTTCCCAGCCCGTTCATTCATGGCATTTGCCATTGCCCGGGTGTGCTTCATATCCCCTCCGGACACGAAGCGAATCGGGCGAGTCATAGGATTCGGCATTGTTCGGAAACGCTGGGGAAGAAACCAGCCACTGGGAGGTTCATTGCCCGGGAAAAATTCATAATCCGTGTCAGGCTTCAATCCGCTCAACTGCACACGCCGCACCTGCAGCGTGGACGGTTTCAGGCGATGATGACTTCCTTCGGCAGTCTTCCAATCCTCTTCGCCCGCTTCGCGGTACATCAGAGAAGCAGCAGTGTGTTCATACAAATTGACCCAATTGACCGTCATTGTCGTGGACGGATCGTCCTCCCAAGTCAGGTAAATGCCAACGAAATCAATCTGGGCGATGGCAGGCAGGGCAATCCCGGCCGCGACAACCAACAGCAAGGAGCGTTTAATATTCTGTCTCAATCTCATAAAATTCACTGATTCCCATCCATTCGAAGCGGTGTTTTCCCATTCGTTCGATCAGGCAAGGATTCCCAAGAGCCAATCATTTCCTTAGGTTTTGCTCTAAATAGACCAATTACAGGATTTTAACCTCGACGCAACTTTAATTGTTATGGTTTGTTATATCTTGTAGCATACAAATAAACAGCAGTCGGCTGTCCACAACATTTCCTCCCGATTATGAACGAACCCGAGCTAATGACTCGCACACAGACCCAGCCAGCGAACCGAAAAAGCCTTCCACAGAGAAGGTGCGTGATAGCCATCAATTCAAAGGACTATCAAAGCTTCTTCCCATCTGAAATTGGGGATCAATTAAACCACAGGCTGGATCGCATCGTCCATATGAGCGACGAGGCAGATCCAGAGGGCAGGCAGTTGCGCGCACTCATTGAGGACATTGAACCCGAAATCCTGATTACAGGATGGACGACCCCCAGGCTGCATACCGACTGCTTTTTCCCAAAAGGCCCGGTCAAATATGTCTGCAATGTCACTGGTTCGGTTCGCGACTTGGTACCGCCTGAGGCGATTGACCGTGGCTTAATCGTAACCAACTGGGGAACGAGCATCAGCCGTACGGTCGCAGAATGTGCCCTGATGTTGATTCTTATGAGCCTGCGCTGCACCGCAGAGCACCATGAACACATGCACCACAACAACGGCTGGACGACCCTACCCTCCAAAGCCAGGCAACTCTCGCTATTTAACCGAAAAGTTGGACTCCACGGCTTTGGTAAGGTTGCCCGAGAGCTGGTAGCTTTGCTGCGTCCATTCCAGGTTGAAATCAGTTCTTACTGCCCATCCATGGCCAAATCTGTTTTTGAAGAACACGGCGTTGTCCGAGTCGAAAGTCTGGAGAAACTCTTTGCATCAAACCAGGTGATTGTTGAATTGGAAGGTCTCACGAATGAGACCTATCACTGCGTCAACGAGGCCATTCTGCGGCTTATCCCCGACGAAGGCGTCCTGGTCAATGTCGGCCGCGGAGCGGTTATTGACCAGGACGCATTGCTGCGGGTACTCGAAGATAAAAAGATACGGGTCGGTCTGGATGTGTTCGAACAGGAACCACTGCCGGCGGACTCCCCGCTGCGTAAGAACGCGAATTTGGTAATTCTTCCACACATTGCCGGACCAACTGCGGATCGCATGAAGGACGCCGGGGCCAACGCCGTTTCCAATATTCAAAATTACTTAAATGGAAAGCCTTTGAACGGACTGATCACTTCCGAGTTCTATCAATACATGACCTGAGAACCTGCTGGCCGCAGCAGCTGAAAGGTGAGAGCTACTGTTGCGGGCTTCCTTGAATGCTGCTACCGCCAAGGGCCTTGAGTCGCAATCAATACTCCAGAACCGGAGTCATATCCAATCCGGCGAACCGATTCGGATCTCCGACCTCTCCGACCATCTCGGGTTCGAGGGGGATATCCGGATCGGGCTGCGGAATGGCGCTGAGCAGTGCTTTGGTATACGGATGCCTTGGATGATTAAAGACACGCTCACTTTCTCCAAGTTCTACAACTTTACCGAGGTACATTACCGC
>JBJHBN010000382.1:0-3645 GCA_050485505.1 Opitutales bacterium
ACTACATTGAGTCTCAGCCAGGGGACCAGCCAATTACCTATGCCTGGCAAGGGGGCGAGCCCACCCTGTGTGGCGTTGAATTTTTCCGTAAGGCTGTGGCTCTACAGAAACAGTATGCCAGCGGTCGCACGATTGAGAACGCCTTTCAGACCAATGGCACGCTGCTGAACGATGAATGGTGCCGGTTTTTCAAAGACGAAAATTTCCTGATTGGCCTCAGCATCGATGGACCCGCAAAACTCCATGACGCCTACCGGGTTGGACGCGACGGCGGGGCCTCACATGCCGACGTGATGCGGGGCTTGGAATTCCTGAAGAAACACGACGTCGAATTCAATACCTTGACCTGCGTCCACCGCAAAAACGTCGAACACCCGCTGGATGTTTACCGGTTCCTGCGCGGCATCGGCTCCAAATACCTCCAGTTCATCCCCATTGTCGAGCGTCGGCCCAATGCCCTTGCCCGCCAATGGGGCCTCAGCCATGCGGCACCGTCCGACGACGAGGACAGCAGTCCGGTCTACCCCTGGAGTGTCCCGTCCAAAGGCTACGGCGAATTCATGTTTAAAATTTTTGAGCGCTGGGTTAAAAAGGACGTTGGCCGCATTTACGTCCAACTCTTCGATGTCGCCCTTGGCAAATGGCTCAAAGCTCCCGGCGGCCTCTGCATATTTGAAGAAACCTGTGGTCGCGCGCTCGCCATCGAGCACGACGGCTCCCTTTATTCCTGCGACCACTACGTTTACCCCACCCACAAACTCGGCAAGCTGGGAGAACAATCCCTTGCCGAAATGGTCGAATCCCCCGCCCAACAGCAGTTTGGCAAAAACAAACGCGACACCCTCCCCCGCCAGTGCCGAGAATGCGACTACCGCTTCGCCTGCAACGGCGGCTGCCCCAAACAACGCTTTCTCCACACCGAAGACGGCGAACGCGGCCTCAACTACCTCTGTGCCGGCTACTACCACTTCTTCGAATCCGCAGACCCCTACCTCCGCCAGATGGCGCAGCTCTATCAATCGGGCCGTGCACCGGCGGAGATTATGAACAGCCGGTAATCAGTCAGATTAAATCTCAACAATTCGCACGATCATGAACGTAAAAACAGAGTCTCTGGAAATAGCACGGTTAAGGGGTGCGTCGATATTCAAAATAGTATTGCTGGGTTCAATCATTGGCTGGACTGTGTTCACCTCACTATTCGGGGTCGCCGCACTTTTTGGAGCCGAAGCGGTGAAGTGGAACGAAGAGTATGTGACCGGTGCAAAAGGATTCCTCGCCTCGCCATTTATCGGAGCATTTATTGGTATATGTTTTGGTCTTGTCTCAGCAATTGCAATCTACATCGGTCTGCGGATCTATTCAATGTTTCAGGGGCTGACCCTCGAATACATTGCTACCGATAAGCAAGCGTCCTAACAGCTTGTATTATCACTCAGATGAGGAGCACAAACATCTGGCGCCGCACCTACGCAGCCATCTCGGCGTTGGAGAACAGTCTTTAGCCTGAACACCGCACCCAAGAACAGCAACCATGGCCTCATGCCCGGTTGTTCGGCCTGAAGGCCGGGCTCCAACAATTGACTCGCCTCCCCAGTCCCCACTTTTTGTTGTAGACCCGTCGAAGGCATTGACCACCTCGCCGCCCGATTCGTGAAGGGTTTGTAGCTGGCATCGATTCACTTGATTGTATAAGCTTCTGAAATACAGGGATTTGTTAGGGCTTGATGTCCTTAGAACCACGAAACGAGCCCTGATCCCCCGTGAGCAATTTTTGACAGGATGACCAGGATCGACAGGATGGCGGCGCTTCGCGTTTTTTTAGGGGGGAGGCTGGAATCACCACGAAGGGCACCGAGAGCACGAAGGCCGATGCGCGGGATTTATTGTCCCCTCTCAAATACCAGCCTGAAACAGAGTTGAGATCTTGCCCGACAAATTGGTTGGCCAGATAAGCCCTATCCTCAAACGTCTGCGCATGCACGGTTTTATAAAGAAAGTTGCGGCTCTTCGCTTGCTGGAAACGATGGACTTTGGCCTCTCTACTCAGGAGACCTAAACCATGGCCAATTTTACGGTTCGATCCAGGTACTAAACCCTTTCTTGGATTGAAAACAAAAAGAACGAGATTGCCATTCGTATTTATTGATGCAGACTTGTATGCATGAGAACTACACTTAACATTGATGATAGCATCTACCAGAAAGCCGCAAAGCTAACTGGGATCAAAGAGAAAACCTCTCTTCTCCACGAAGGGCTGAAGGCCCTCATTGCTAAGGAGAGCTCAAAGCGGCTTGCTAGATTGGGCGGCAGCTCTCCAAAGATTAAAGACATTCCACGGCGATGATTCTCGTAGACACTTCAGTCTGGATTGATCACCTGCGAAAGGGGAACGATCTTCTCGCCAACCTTCTGGAGGAAAACCGGGTCATTACACACTCATTCATCGTAGGCGAACTTTCAGTGGCCAATATTTCAAAGCGTTCAACATTCCTGGAGTTAATCCGGGCTCTTCCACTAGCATCAGAGGCATCCCATGAAGAAGTCTCAGTCTTCATTGAAAAGCATCGCTTGTGGGGAAAGGGCGTTGGATACTTCGATCTGCATCTACTCTGTTCCTCTGTGATCGACGCCGTCCCGTTGTGGACAATGGACAAAAAGCTTTCAGCTATTTCAGATTCGGTTTCCAAGGCCTGAGTGCAATCATGAGCGTTCTTTTTCGCATCTGAGCAGCATCCATCGACTTGATCAAGTTTGACTCCTCTCTCGCCGATGCCCTCTGGAACCTCCACGGCGTCATTTTGGCAGTGACCTATTCTCCGAAGGCCAGACCATGACCGGCAGTAAATTCTTTCAGCTGTTTTGTCTGCCGGGCACCCGTTCCGTCAGCGTGTCTTTTGAGTCGTTGCCCTACATCCCGGCTCTGCCCTACGTAGAATGAACCGTTGGAACACTGTAGCACATAAACGAAACAAAGCCCTTCGACAGGCTCAGGGCATTCGACGCACAAAAGTTTTTCCGGTGTTTCAGAGTTCGTAGATGAATCAGGGCCTGCCATGAGCAATGTAAGGCGTCAAGAGGTTTGCAAAATCGTTGCAGAGGTTTGGCAAATCGGTTATGCGCGAATGTCTTGGATGTAGGCCTGGAGTCCGGCGAAGCGGAAGTCGGCGCCGAAGAACGGGGGGCTGCCGCCAGTGGGGAATCCGCCGGGGTATGAGTAGCCGACGCTGATGTGGGCGTACATGTCGCCAGTGAATTCGAGGGAGTCGGAAAACTGGAGTTCGACGATGCCGGATTCGGTGTCGCCTTGGTCCACGAATATCGACTGGAAATAGCTCTCGACTGGGAATCCTCCAGCCAAATCGTGGAATGTGATCCCTATGCCTACATCGATCGGCCGGTTGGACAGATTCTCAAGGTGATACCGACCTGTTAGTTCCCCGGCTAAGGGGATGGTTTTCGGGGCAGCTGGAACCTTGTAATAGAATCGTTTTGCACCCGCACCGACCTCGAACACTGCCCCGGATGGGACTAGCTGGACTCGCTCCGGGTCGGGAGCAATGAGGCGAGTGATTCCGGGATCCCAACTGTTGGTCCGATTGAGCCGGGATGAGAATACCCCCGGCCGGCCACCACTATCCAGAC
>JBJHBN010000383.1:0-3643 GCA_050485505.1 Opitutales bacterium
CCGTAGGTGTGTTTGCCGCGAACTGGCAGCTAGTCTGGAGTGATGAATTTGAGACCGATGGATCTCCGGATCCGGATAAATGGTCCTATGATCTGGGCACGGGCCAGTCGGTCGGCCTTGTGGGGTGGGGAAACAACGAATCCCAGTATTATACCGATCGGCTTGAAAATGCCCGCGTCGAGGGAGGCAGGTTGATTATTGAGGCCCGCAAGGAGGACATGGGCAATTCCGCATATACTTCAGCTCGAATGGTCACCCGCGAAAAGGGTGACTGGCTTTATGGTCGCATTGAGGTGCGCGCGATGATGCCCGAGGGAGTGGGTACCTGGCCAGCGATTTGGATGTTGCCGACGGACTGGGAATACGGGGGTTGGCCGGCAAGTGGTGAAATTGATATCATGGAACACGTTGGTTTTAACATGGGAACTGTACATGGGACGATTCATACCAATAGTTTCAATCACATGATTGGCACCGACCGGGGTGGTTCGATTCAGGTGAATCAAGTCGCCACTGCATTCCACACTTATGCCATTGAGTGGGAGCCGGACACGATTCGTTGGTATGTGGATGACCAGATGTATTTCGAATTTCCGCGGCAGCCGCATTATGGACCGGATGAGTGGCCTTTTGATCGGCGGTTTCACTTAATTCTGAATATTGCGATTGGCGGCAACTGGGGTGGCCAGCAGGGTATTGATGACAGTATTTTCCCGCAGACTATGGAGGTTGAATACGTCCGGGTGTATCAACGCGATGAGGATACAGGAGGGCCACAATTGCCAGGAGCCTGGATCTACTTTCTTAACACTCCAAAAACCGATTAGAGATGTTGGCAGCCAGACAATCACTCAGAGGAATGGTTTTTTTGATGCTTCTGTGTACTTCATGCTTAGCGGTCGCTCAAACGGATTGTGCGCAGGATGTTGATGAAGTGAAGCGGACAGAAATTATCCGCAGCGATTCCGGCGCTTTTGAACTGCGCTACAAGGGCGAAGTTATGGAGATTCGCGGCGCTGGTGGACGTGAGCAACTTGAGGCTTTGACAGCAGCGGGAGGCAATGCGCTGCGGACATGGGGTATTGATGACCTGGAGCGGACGATAGAAGGCGAAACCTTTCTCGACTATATTTACTCCCAAGGCTTTGTGGTTGTTGCCGGGATTTGGGTACAGCACGAGCGCCATGGCTTTGATTATCGGGATCCCGTTCAGGTGGAAACACAACGGGAAAGCGTAAGCGAAGCCGTTCTGAAATACAGGGACCATCCTGCTGTTTTGCTTTGGGGATTGGGGAATGAGGTAGAGGCATTTCGGGATGACGACGACGATGCCCATGTCTGGCAGGAGTGGAATCATCTCGCTGAAATCGTCAAGGAGGAGGATCCCAGCCGTCCGGTAATGGCAACGGTTGCTGGGGTCACTCCTGAGAAGATTGCCAAAGTTCAGCGCTACGGGGATGCCTTCGATATTCTCGGAGTCAATGCCTATGCGGCCGCCATTGTTACCGGTAAACAGCTCAAACAAGCGGGTTTTGACCGCCCTTTTGTTCTCGCTGAGTTTGGACCCAGGGGGCACTGGGAGGTGGCAGAAGCCGATTGGGGGGCTCCCTTGGAGCCGACCGGAAACGAGAAGGCTGAGCAGTATTTGAACACCTACAAGACCGTCATGGCGGATGCTGGAGATCTCTGTTTGGGGACTTTTGCGTTTCTCTGGGGACACAAGCAAGAGACTACGGGAACCTGGTATGGCATGTTTTTGGAGGGCGGCGAAAAACTGCCGCCAGTGGATGCGATGACCTACGCCTGGACTGGCGAATACCCAAAGCGCCGTTGTCCTGAACTGATTTCAGTGCAATTCGATGCGCATTTGCAACGGGTTGCGCCTGGTTCGGAATGGGCGGCAATTGTCGAGGCGACGGATCCACAGGGCCAACCCCTTCGGTTTACATGGGAGGTGATATCCGAGCAGGCCGAACCCTCTGTCGGTGGAGACCGCGAGCCAATTCCGCCAAAGCACCCAGAGGCTATCGTGGATTCCGATGGTCCGACTGCGCTCGTCCGCGCTCCCGATTCGCCCGGAGCCTACCGTCTTTTTGTCACGGTTCGCAACGAATCCCACAGTGCTACAACCGCAAATTTCCCCTTCAAGGTCGAATGACCTTTTGCGATTTCAAACCTTACCCAAATACGATTATGACGACAGTAACAAGCCCTTTGAAGTCCGAGCTTCGCTCGAAAGAATCCAGAGCTGGACATGATGGCTTTTCAGCCAACGCTAAAGGTGCCGAACAGAGCCTTCTTGAGATTGAGGACTACGACCAGATTCCTCCATTTTTCTGTTCTTTAACGAGCGATGCCAATATCTGGCTGTTTGTTTCCTCGACCGGATCGCTTACTGCGGGACGCGAAGATGCTGATCAGGCTATGCTTCCCTATGAGACTGTTGATCGCATTCATGACAGTGCCGCTCATACGGGACCGTTTGCTTTTTTTCGCTGGAAGGAAGGCAGTGCATGGAAATACTGGCAGCCGCTCAAGCCAGACGCTGGCCCGGGCATTAAGCGTCGTTTGTTGAAGAATATCCTTGGTTCACGTCTGATCTTCGAGGAGACGAATTTGGCGGCAGGTTTGGTCTTTCGCTCAACGCTGATGATCAGTGACCGGTTTGGATTGGTGCGTCAGTGCGAGCTGATCACGGAAGCCAAGGGCCGACGTTCGTTGGAAGTGATTCACGGAGTTCGCAACCTTGTGCCAACGGGTGTGACCCAGCGTTTGCAGAACGAGCTGAGTTGCCTGACAGACGCCTACAAGCAGAACGAATTGCTGGAACCACAGGGCCTCGCAGTGTATTCGATGGCTTCCGGTTTGACGGATCAGCCCGAACCTTACGAATCCCTGCGGGCAACCGTTGCCTGGAGCCGTGGCTTGCATGCCCCGGTAAGGAGTCTGGATGTTAAAGCCATCGACCGATTCTGTCAGGGAGAGTCAATTTCAGAATCCCGGGTGACTCGTGGCGTCCGTGGCCATTTTGTTGAATTTGCGGCTTTGGAATTGAGTGCGGAGCAACCGGTTTCCTGGGTCTGGGTTGGCGATACCGCCCTGGACCAGGCCGCAGTTGACCGTCTCGGCAAAACACTTCAGTCCGAGGCGGTGTTGGCCCTCGTAAACGACGATATTGAAAGGGGCGAGTCGAACCTGCGCAGACGTCTTGCCGCTGCGGATGGCTTGCAATTAAGTGGAGACCCGACTGCAACGGCACACCATCTGGCTAATGTTCTTTTTAATCTGATGCGCGGTGGAATTTTTGCTGACGGATACGAGTTGCTGAGGGACGACTTTATCGCATTCCTGAAAACATCCAACAGGCGCCTCGCTGCCGAGCACAAAGAATGGCTGTTAGCTCTTCCCTTGGTATTGAATCGACAGGAATTTCAGGAGCGCATCCAAGACCGCGGGTGTCTCCATCTGGATCGTGTCTTCCTCGAATACCTGCCGCTTTCATTCAGTCGCCGGCATGGCGATCCGAGTCGTCCGTGGAATCGTTTCCCGGGTCGGCGTCCCCGGCGCATCCGGCAAGGGCAAGCGCGGCGACCTCCAGGGTCGTGGCGAGGGCGGGACGGAGGGGCAGGTTCGGGCGGGTCAA
>JBJHBN010000384.1:0-3639 GCA_050485505.1 Opitutales bacterium
GAAATGCACGGAACCGTCTATCGAAGCGATTGACGCGAATCTGCGGGTTGCTGCTGCGTTGAATGTCGTGCTCGGTGAACTCAGGGCAGAGCGAATTTCTTTGATCTCTGAATCCGGTGCATTGCTGGGCGCCGTCGGTTCCTCCTTGAATATTGCTGCGGACGACTTGCGTTTGGAAGCACAGTCAGATCTGGGAACAGTTGAACGTCCACTGTCAATTGATGTTGAGCGGCTGACGGCACTGTCAGAATCAGGTAGCATTTATCTGGAAGCCGGGAGTGCCTTGGCCATTGGCAATGTCGAGGTTGTCGTGGAACGCTTTGAGTCCGATGCCAGTGTATCCTTGATCACGGATGAAAGTCAGGGCGGCCTCACCACTTTTGACGACGGTGACATCGTGCTGGTGCTTAACGACGGCGGCCTTGAGGTCGGGCAGAACGTATCGGCCGGCGGTGCTGGCCGTATCCTGTTGGCGGCAAGGCAAGCAGCCCTCGATTTGCAGGCCAATGTATTGAGTGACAGTGGTGTCATTGCCTTGCACTCCGCCACTTCAATTATCCTGGGCTCGGGAGTTGAACTGAGAAGTGCAGCTGATATCAGTCTGAATTCTTCCAATGGAGGTATTCAGATGAGCGCTGACTCGAAGATCGAAAGTTCGGGCGGAAACCTGCGAATCGCTTCTGAGGCGGACATTGTTCTCGGATCTGTTGTGGCTGATGACCTTTCCATTATTTCCACCCAAGGGTCGATCGTGAGTGCTGCAGACGGACTGTTGAATATCTCCGCTAAACAGTTGCGCCTCGAAACCGATGGATCTCTGGGTGAGAGCTCGCGTTTGCTGCAGGTCGATGTCGATACACTTGCAGCCCGTTCCCATGAAGCAGCGATCTTCCTCAGTGCACACAGCTCCATGTCGATTGGCGAGGTTTCGGTCAGTGTCAGCGAGTTGTCCGCGGCGGGGACGGAGAACACCGTATCGGACGGTGCCTTGAGTGGCTTGAATGCGGAAGCATCCGTTCACCTGACAGTGCTTGCCGGAAATCTTGAAGTGACCGCGGATATCAGTGGCTCTGATTCGATTCATTTGAATGTTGAGGACGGCACCTTGCAGATGCAGGGCGGGGTGGACGTCGATGTCGGCAGCGGAGTACTGCGCTTGGCGGCAGCCGGTACGGTGAGTGTTTCAAACCTTGCGGCGAGCACATTGAGCGTTGTTTCCGGTGGCGTTATTCTGAATTCCAGCGGTTCCAGTTTGAATGTGTCAGCGGAGCTGCTGCGCCTTGAAGCGCAGGGGAGTATTGGTGCTCCGGATCGTGCGCTCAGCCTGGATATTGAGCGGCTGACAGCCCATGCCTCTGAGGGGGGAATATTTGTTGAGAGTCTTTCGAGTGTTACTGTCGGAACGATTTCCGTGGCGATTGAGGACATTGTGGACGAAGCACAATCCGGATTGAGCGGCGGAATGGATGCGCCCATTGTGCTGACGGCGCAGGGTTCGATTGAAATCGTGGATGCGATTACGGCACAAGGATCGGGATCTGTTCGGGTCGAGGCCACTGGTGGAGATCTGAATCTGAATGCCGATCTGACTACGGCCAACGGCGACATTCAAGTCGACGGTCGGACCATTTCGATCAATGCTGCCGTTCGGTCAGAATCCGGAGCCAGCGTCATTATTTCCAGCCATTCCGGAGACCTTGAATTCACAGCAGAGGGCCTGGTGGATGCGTCTGAAGCAGTGGTTATGATTTCATCCGTAGCAGATCTCTTTGTGGGGCAGGTTACTGCCCGTTCGGTTGTATTGGCCGCCACCCAGCATCTGATTGCCCCCGAAAGCGGGCCTACAACCATTGTCGCGGACGACCTCTTGTTGTTTGTTGGCGGAGCCATAGCGTCGGTAGACAATCCGCTGCGCACTGAGATCCGCAATCTCGCCGCGCATTCGTCTACTGCAGGAATTTACCTGCAGAATCAAGGCGCCGTAGAAATCACTGAACTGAGTGTGGTCGTCAGGGTACTGTCCAAGGCCGGTGAGCGGAGTCAGGACTCTGAAATCAGCGAGCGTGGTTTCCGTAGCAGCGAAGATGGCGACCTGATGCTCGAAACCATTGACGGATCCATCTCGATTTTGGGTACGAGCCATGCTGGCCCGACAGTTGTAACCAGTGCGGCTGGCAACATCCGCATTGCCGCCGGTGGAAGCTCGGCAGACCTTATTGTTGAGGACATGATTTTCAGCGACCGCGGCCAGATCACGCTGCTTGCAGGTCGTGATGTCACTTTTGCTTCAAGCGTCATCGTGGGCACTGGATTCCAGTCCAGTACGGTGCCAGCTACTATCTCTGTCGAAGCAATCGGTGGTCAGGTGAGCCTTCATGCCGACAGTCTGTTGACTTCTACAACCGGAAGTATCCGGGTCGAAGCAGCTGGCGACGTGCAGGTGGGCCGTTTGACCGCCGATACGATTTACCTCAAAGCCCAGACTGGATCCATCTTGCACGCGGAAGGCGAAGCTTCTTTGTTGTTTGCATCGAAGCTTATGCTTGAAGCCCAGACAGGTATTGGTCTGGCCGGACGTGCAATGCAACTGAACGTTGAATACCTGTCTGCGCAAACGATTGAAGGCGGAGTATACCTCCAGCAAGCAACTTCTGTCATCATCACTGTACTTGACAGAAGTTTCGGTCACTTCCTCAGCAACGGTTCGGTCATTGAGGTTTCTGAATCGACCGATGGAGGTTTGCTTGCCGGAAACGGTGGCGATATCGTCATTGAAGTCGCAGACGGTGGTATTCGCTTCGACAGTGATGTTCAGGCTGGTAATGCGATCCGCCTGATTGCCAACGAATCCATTCTCGGCAATGGAATCGTCAGCTCTGAGACGCTTTGGATGCACGCTGGTGAAAATATTGATTTGCAGACCCGGGTTCAGGAACTCCAAGCCACCGCCGAGGGCAATACCTTGGCAATCGAAAATGCGGATAGTCTTACTGTCGTGTCCGATAACGGTGCGGGCATCATTTCGAACGGCGCTGTCGAATTGGCCGCTGATGGCGATCTGATAATTGCAGCACCTATAGTGGCAGAAACCATTGTCGTTCTGGTCGCTGAATGGGCTGTTCGCGGCGAAGTTGGGTCGGGCACACCTGCGGTTAGTGCTGGCGTTTCGATCAACGTTTTTGCCGTTGATGGCATTGGCCGCAGTGGATCGGGAGCATTGTTGCTCGATGCCCCGGCATTCGGCGCGACAGTTGTGGGGAATGGTTCTGCCTATATCAGTCTTGCCGGTGAAACGGAATGGCTGGGGACGGAGCTGCTAGGATCCGGAAACCTCTTCCTGCGCACGACCAATGATCTGTGGATACGAGAAGACGTTCAAGTGAGCCAAGGCAGTATGGACCTGCGCGTTGAAGGGCAGCTGTGGATTGAATCCGTCGAGCTCTCTGCATCCCGCTCCATTGATCTGCTCGCTCAGGGAATTCAGCTCGAGTCCGACTCTTTGGTTTCAGCCGGAACCGGTCTCCGTATACGTGCCGTGGCTTCAGTTGTTATGGACGTCGACTCTCAGCTTTCCGGTGGTTTTGGTGCCCTTCAGGTTCAGGCTGGCGAAGACATTGTGCTGGCTGCTGTTGTGAGCCC
>JBJHBN010000385.1:0-3619 GCA_050485505.1 Opitutales bacterium
TAGTCGCGGAGGCCGTTCAGGTTCCGTAACTGAACGGACTTTCCTTCGACTTCAATGAGGCCTTCAACCTTTAGGCGTGCGAACACGCGGGAAAGGGTTTCGCTGGTGATGCCCAGCTGGCTGGCGAGCAAGTGTTTTGCCAGTGGAAGCTGGATGATTGGAGTGGGTTGTCCGTTGAGGCCCTGCTCTTCCACTTGTTTCAGCAGCCATTGGGCGATGCGGGATTCGGCTTGGCGGAGTTTGAGGGCTTCGACGGTTTCCACCAGGTATTTGAGGTGGAGGCTCATGGAGGCCAGGATACTCAGGGCGATATCCGGGTCGCGGTGAATCTGTTGACGAAAGTAGTCGGTGCGGACCAGAATGACTTGGCTGTTTTCCGTGGTTTTGGCCGAGGCTGGGTAACTCTGATCCCCGACCAGAACCACTTCGCCAAAACACTCGCCCGGGTAGAAGACCCGGATTACCTGCTCTTTGCCGTCCTCGGTGACCCGGTGGACATTGATCGCCCCCGCATGTACAATGTAGAATCCATGCGCCGGTTCGCCTTCGTGGAAAAGGTAGTTGCCTTTGGCGACGGATTGCAGCTCGCAGCCTTCGACGAAACGGTCGAGTGAGTCTGGAACTATATCGGCGAACATGGGGGTCTTGCGCAGGGTTTGCTTGACCATGACGTCGCTGAGGCGGTGCGAGGAAGAACTCATAGGGATTTGGGGAGGCGATTGAGGACTCCCCAGTTTCAACCCAGATATTGATTCGGGTCAAGGATTTGCGCGGTGAGTTGGTGTAGAGTGTGGGTATGAAATCGATAGAACCGCTCCGATTGGACGTCTGCCCCTTACTGGCCAGCGGCCAGGATCCATTTGCAGAAATCATGGCCGCAAGGGCGCGTTTACAGCCCGGTCAAAGCTTTGTGCTGACCGTACCCTTTGAACCTCTACCGCTTTATGAGGTATTTCGAAATCAGGGGTTTACGGTCGATTCCCGCCAGGTTGACGGTGTTTGGAAGATAACCTTCAGCCCCGGAGAGGCGGCGCCAGCCGACACTGGACAGATACTGGATTTGCGCGATGTCGACCCTCCCGGCCCTTTACAGAAAGCTTTGGAAGCGACCTCTATGCTTGGTCGCGAAGACACGCTGGTGATCCATACGCGTTTCCGCCCGGTGTTTCTCCTCGAACAACTCGAAGAGCGGGGCTTTGAAGCCGAAAGCATCGAAGAAGGTCCCGAGAACTGGGAAACCCATATCTGGCGGATCACAGCCTAAAACCAATTGAGAGGAATATGCGATGAAGTCCGTCAAAGTCCCTAAAGCCCGTGTGGCCACACTTGCTTTTGCGTTTATCAGCGTTGGCGCACTGGTATTTCCCGCGATCCTGGCAGCCCTTTGGATCCAACCGGAGTTGCTGCTCGGGGACCCTTACCGACCAGCTGCGTTGCTGTTGGCGCATGGGCTGGCTATTGGATTTGTTGCTTCGGTTCTGTTCGGTGCCAGCTATCTGATCCTGCCGGTAATGGCGGCCACCCCGCTTTGGAGTGTGCGCCTGGGTTGGCTGCATGCAGGGTTACATGTATTGGGCTTGCTGCTGCTCGCGATCGGATTGGTTTTCCCTGCCAGTATTCATCCTTTTATTGGATTGGGGCTGCTTTCAGTTGGATTGCTGGCATACAGCACCAATTTAATGATGACGGCGTCCCGCTACAACCGCTGGGATCCTGCGCTGGTCAGCGTCTTTTTTGCGCTTTGCTGGCTGGGAATGGTTGGAGGCTTTTCACTGTGGTTGTTTGTTGACCTGAGCTTTGGCGATCAGCGTCATTATTCAGCCGCCCTGTTGGAGGGGCAGGCTCTGGTCGCGCTGCTTGGTTTTTTCTGGCTCTTTTTGCTCGGAGCAGCTCTCAAAGTTCTGAGTATGTTTCTGGTCAGCCGCAAGCGGCCGGGAATTTGGTCCTGGCTGGGATTGGTTATGCTCAACCTCGCTTTGTTCATTATGCCCATCGGAATACTGCTGGGAATGGACTGGACGCTGACAGTCGGTCTGCTCGTTCTTGTTGGCAGTCTGTGTTACGGCATCGATTTTCTGCGCCTGGCGGTTGGCTCGGAGCGTTTCTTGAGTGGAGATTTGCTGTGCGCCTCTGCGGCGCTCTTGTTCGGCTTGCCGGTAATTGCCTGGGTTGTCGCGGGCATGCCCTTGATTGCTGAAGTTGAAGGCATCGCTCCGCAGGAGCAGGCACGGGCGTACTTTGTCGTGGCCTTGCTCGGCTGTTTTGTCCTTGTGGTCTTTGGCTTAGGCATGCGTGTGCTGCCCTTCCTGGCCTGGCAATTGTGCTTTCTACCCAAGGTTGGGCGTGAGCCCGTCCCGGATGTTGAGACCCTCGTTCACGCACCTGCCCGCAGCGCTGTTTTGATCTCTCTGTTGTTGGCCTGGGCTTACCTTGCGGCGGGACAGCTCTGGCAGACCCCGGTTGGCGTTCAGTTTGCCGTTCTCTGCTTTATCGTCGCCGTTCTCTGGACCGTCTATGCCGTTTTGCCGGCACTTAAATGCATCCTGCAAAAGCCGGGCAAACCTTGATGCGGGTCAAGGTGCTTCCCCTTAACATCCCCTAAACTGTTACCATCATGAAAACAAAACCGTATCCATCACACTTCAATCCTGCTCCAGGCTTTTTCGGAAAGTATCTGAAAGCCTTACCCTTGGCTGCTATTGCATTGTGGATACAACCAACGGAACTAAAAGCCTGTGATTCCTGTAATCTGGCTTTTACGGATGAGGTTATGTCCGAGCGTGCGAATACTGCTGTGGGACGCGATTTGCTGCGGGCCATGGAGAATCAACGCAACCTCCCGTTGGACGGTTTTAGCAGTGAATTTCTGAAAGAAGCGCAGTCCGAGCGTCTGGAAGCCAATCGCGCGGCACGGGCGTTGACCGAAGCACCGATTTCGGAAGGAATTCCAGCTGCTGCTGAGGGCGATGTCGAAGCCGCTATTGCCCAGGCCGCACAACTTCAGGCGGGTAATCGCGAAGTGCCGGATTACATGCGCTCCAGTGAATTCATTGAGATTATCGAGCGGGACTATGCCCTGCCGACGACGCCCACTTCAATGGTTCCTCAGGATGCACCCGTTGACAAGAGTTTCACCATCCGTCTGCACGAAGGGCAAACATACATTGGCAACGGAGTGGTTTATGATGGCTTCCTCACTGACGGCAAGATACCCGGTCCCACAATCATCGTTCAGGAGGGGGATGTCGTTGAATTCAATATTATAAATGATGGTTCTGTGCCCCACGGCGCGTCGATTCACGCCGCCTACACCCAGACTTCAAAATACATCGGCAGCATTGGTCCCGGAACTTCGAAGTCCGTGCGTTTTCGCGCCATGCACCCGGGGGTTTACATGTATCACTGTGCCCCCGGTGGGCATGCGATTCCGATGCACGTTTTGTTTGGTCAATACGGCATGATGGTCGTAGAACCAAAGACAGAGAAGTTTCAACTCGAAAAGGAACTCGGGCATGCGCCAAATCTGGAGCTCTACCTTACCCAGCACGAGCTGTATGCCTCCGGTAAAAACGCAATTGAAGGCGATGCCGCCTACACGATGTTCAACGGCCGCTTGTTC
>JBJHBN010000386.1:0-3615 GCA_050485505.1 Opitutales bacterium
GCCAACGAGCGCATCCGCACGCCCCGAGGCCAGCATAAAGGCAGCAAAGTTGTGACGGTTCAGCACCAGCTCGCGCTTTTCGTCAAGCGACAGGTCCTGGAATCGCGGCTGGCTTTCCACCATGGGCAGAAAGAGGTCTACATCGTCACTGCGTTCAGGTTCCATGATACGGATACCCTCGAGACGGATGTCAAGGCGCATGGCACGGTCCTTGATCTCCGCGCGGTCACCAAGAAGTACCGGAACACCGCAGCGACGGGTGGCAAATTGACGGGCAGCCTGGATGATCCGGGGGTCTTCGCCTTCGGGGAATACCACGCGCTTCGGATGGCGTTGGAGTTTCGCCTGGAGTTGGTCGAGCAGGGACATAGGAATAATCTTAAGGCTTCATTAGTTAAGCGAATCCGATGCCACTTCAACACAAAGCTGAATCTTGATGAAAGCTGGTCACCGTGAATTGGTCTTGATCCTTTTACAAAGCTATTATTGAAAGGTGGATAGCGCTATGCAAATTATTGAATCCGTTAACGAAATGCAGGCAGCGGCGGTCCGCTGGCGAACCCAGGGTAAACTGATCGGTCTTGTCTCCACAGCCGGCGCCTTGCACCAAGGGCACAATCAGTTGATCGAAAAGGCAAAGGAGCAATCGGATATAGTGGTACTTTCTGCATTTGTTAATCCCAAAGAATTTGGCCCGAACGAGGATTACGCCCGTTTCCCGCGCGACCGGGAGGCCGACATCGAAAAGGCGCGGGCGACCGGCGTCGACTGTCTGTTCATGCCTTCGGTTGAAGAAGTCTATCCCTCTGGCTTTTCCTGTTTTGCTTCCGAAGAAGCGGTTTCAACCGTCATGTGCGGGATTTCACGGCCTCATTATTTCCGCGGTGTCTGCACCTACCACGCCAAGCTTTTCAATCTGGTTCGCCCGGATGTCATTGTGACAGGCCGGCGGGATGCCCAGAAAACGACAATTCTGAGGAAATTGGTCGACGAACTGAATTTTCCGGTGGAAGTTTTGCAAGAGCCCACGGTAAGGGACCATGATGGATTGCCGTTCAATGCGCGCAATGCCTACCTGAACGAGTTTCAGAGGCGGGATGCGGTGCGCATACATGAAGCACTTGCAGAGGGTCAAAAGTTGATGGATAGCGGGATTCGCAGTGTGGATCGAGTTTTGGCCGAAGTCACACACCACATTACCCAGAATCGCAGACTGAGGGTGATTTATGTGGTAGCGGTCGACGTCGATACAATGGAACCAATGCGGGAGGTTATCGCGGGCAAGACCTTGATTGCGACTGCGGTTTGGTGCGATGAGGTGCGATTGATTGATAACATTTTATTATGATTAAGCACCGCTTTCTCGGCGGGGACGGAATGCCTCCGTGCGTGATTCTGCACGGCCTTTTGGGTTCCTCCCGAAACTGGCTGACCGTGGGTAAGGCGCTATCCCGGCATTTTGCCGTCTATGCGCTGGATGCACGCAACCACGGTGAGAGCCCTCACACTGATCAAATGGATTACCCTTCGATGGTTGAGGACCTCGAGGAGTGGCGGAAGTCGGTTCTCGCTGATCAGCCATTTCGTCTGCTGGGACACAGTATGGGTGGCAAGACGGCTATGCGCTATGCCTGTACCTATCCGAATCGGGTTGAAGCATTGGTCGTCGTTGACATTGCCGTCCGCACCTATAAACCCCGCTGGGAGAAGGAATTTGCTGCTATGCTCAGGATGCCGCTGACAGCGATGAAGAGCAGGTCCGAGGCGGAGAGTTGGTTAGAGGCTGAGGGCGTTTCGGATTGGGCTTTCCGCAAGTTTCTGATCACAAATCTGGAAAGAGATGAGGGTGGGGAATTCCGCTGGACGATCAACCTTGAAGTGCTCCAAGCGAGTTTACCGGATTTGTTTATCCAGCCGATCGACAACTCTGCCCGTTTCGATGGACCCGTTTTATGGCTACGGGGTGAACGTTCAGACTTTGTCTCAGCTTCGGATTTCGACCAGATTCGCAAACACTTCCCGCAAGCGCAGATCGAAACTATAAAAGGGGCCGGCCACAATGTGCACTTTGAACAGATGGAACCCTTTGTGGATGCCGTGCAATCGCTATGATTTTGGCCATTGAAAGTTCCTGTGATGAGTCGGCACTGGCCATTTGGGACCCGCGACAGGGTATTGTCAACGAATGGGTGCATTCGCAGATCGCCACCCACAGTGAATACGGTGGCATCGTTCCCGACCTCGCCAGTCGTGAGCACCTGCAGAATTTCCCTTGGCTGTTGAAAGCCTGCATGGAGCAGGCACCGGTTTCTTCCCTGAATTCGATTGCGGTTACCTGCGGGCCCGGATTGGCGGGCTGTCTGGCGCTGGGCATTTCCATTGCCAAGGCGCTGGCCTTCGCCCTCGAAAAGCCTCTGGTTGGTGTGAACCATCTGCGAGGTCACGCCTGGTCACCATTCATTCCCCTGCACGGGCAGGACCCGGATGCCTTTGAGGCTACTCTTGCAACGGTGTTGCCGCACCTGGGGCTGATTGTGTCGGGTGGAAACACGGTTTTGTTTTCGATCGATCGAAACCGAAGCCTGCGCATAGAGGCACAAACCATTGACGATGCAGCGGGCGAAGCGCTGGACAAAGGGGCAAAGCTGCTTGGATTGCCTTATCCCGGAGGTCCTCTGATCGAGAAACAGGCTGCCTTGGGCAACCCGAAGGCATTTGATTTCCCACGGGCATTTGCCAGTAACCGGCAGCAGCGGTTTTCGTTTTCCGGTCTCAAAACCAGCCTGCGCTACACTCTTGAAAAACTTGCAGATGCCGAACTCGAATCCGCATTCGCGGACATCTGCGCCAGCTACCAGCAGGCAGTTGTGGATGCCTTGGTCATGAAATCCCGCCAGGTCCTGAAGCATGGCGGGTGGCGCAGCCTCGGCCTATCTGGTGGAGTCGCCAACAATAGCGTTCTGAGAAAGGCCTTCGAACATCTGGGCCAAACCCAGCGCCTGCCGGTTCACATCGCTGACCCCAGGCATACAGGCGACAATGCGACCATGATTGCCTTTGCCTCTTGGGTTGATCCGGCTGGTTGTCATGACCTGAATGCAAAGGGCTTGCCCGGTTTTCAACCCGCACTCCCGTTAACCTCCAGTTGACTCATTTAAAGCATCAAAATTGATCTATCATGCAAAAGCCTCCTATCCGCGTCACCGTCTGGAACGAATACCGCCACGAGTTGAAAAATGCCCGTGTCGCGGAGATCTATCCAGAGGGAATTCACCAATGCATTGCCGGGTTCCTCGGCAAGGAGGCCGATCTGAAAGTCCGCACCGCATGGCTGGACCAACCCGAACATGGATTGACTGAGGCTGTCCTTGATGAAACGGAAGTCCTTATCTGGTGGGGCCACATGGCACACCATGAGGTTAGCGACGCCATTGTGGAGCGGGTACAATGCCGGGTGTTGGAAGGGATGGGTCTTATCGTCCTGCATTCAGGCCACCACTCCAAGATATTCCGCCGTTTGATGGGCAGTCATTGCTCGCTTAAATGGCGCGAAGCCAACGACAAAGAGCGCCTTTGGAACCTGATGCCATCGCATCCAATTACCCAGGGCATAGG
>JBJHBN010000387.1:0-3599 GCA_050485505.1 Opitutales bacterium
CAGCAACACCACAAGAATCGCAATCAGCCAAGGCAAGGCGGTCGTGGATCCCCGCCAGGAATGCTCAAGATCGGCAAGGTAATGCGCCAACATCGGGACCCAGAAAACGGTCAGAGCAATCAAGGTGACCGCAAGAAACAAACGCACCACGCGAATGCCCCTGTCGGCCTCATCCAGCAAGCGCTCAAGCGCCGGCGTCTTTCTCAACGCGGCCTCCCAATCTTCTGGAACCTGCGCAAAACGCAGTTTCAGCAAGCTGAACTCACACGAAGCCAAGAGGCCGTGGAGCCCGAGAACGATCAACCCCGACACCACTGTCGGCAGGATATCAAACAATACCGTATTCACTCATATGACAGTCACGATCTCCAGACAGCTCCTTATTGATGCAATCGGGACAAGGCTTCCAACAGGCGTGCGTTCATGGGCTCCGTGCCAACTGAAATTCTCAGATGGTCTGGGAGATCGTAACCCTTTAAAGGACGCACAATGATGCCGGATTGTTGCAAAGTGTCAGCAACCTTGCTCGTATTTCCGAAACGAACAAGCACAAAATTGGCGGTGCTGGAAACCCATTCGAGTCCCAAAGCATCAAAACCAGCACCCAATTGCGCGATACCCTGCCGATTGGCTTCGCTGCTCCGGTGCACCCAATCCTCGTCACTCAACGCTGCGACGGCAGCAGCCTGAGCCAGCGAAGAGGTGTTGAAGGGTGGCCTAACGGAATTCAGCCTGGAAGCCAGTTCCTTGCCGGAA
This sequence comes from Opitutales bacterium, assembly GCA_050485505.1. Lineage (GTDB taxonomy): Bacteria > Verrucomicrobiota > Verrucomicrobiia > Opitutales > Oceanipulchritudinaceae > JAFIGG01. The sequence goes on from JBJHBN010000387.1 coordinate 757, forward strand.
ACACCGTATCCGATGCGCAGACCGGCCAATCCATAGATTTTGGAGAAGGTTCTGGTGGCAATGATCGGCAATCCATCATCAATCAAACGCACTACGTCCAGCGGGTCCGGGTCGTATTCGCGATAAGCCTCATCGTAACAGAAAACAACGTGCTCAGGCAGAGAACGGGCGAATGCTTCCACCTCCTTCGCCGGCAACCGGGTTCCGGTAGGATTGTTGGGATTCGGCAAAAACACCAAGCGGGTTCGCTCCGTGACCGCAGCGCGCATTGCGTCCAGATCGTGGGTATAATCCGGCATCGGGACGCAAACGGGCCTGCCGCCCGCAAGCAGAGTGGCAATTTTATAGCTGATAAAGGCCTGGGCGCCCATTACCACCTCTATGCCCGGTTCCACAAACAGGTCGCAGAGCAAATAAAACAACTCATTCGAGCCAGCCCCAAGCGTAATCTGATCGGGTGTAACTGCCAGTTTTTCAGCCAGCACTCCGCTCAACTGCCAGGCGGAGTTATCCGGATACAGCCACAAATCCTTCATTGCCCGCTGGATTGCTTCCAAGGCTGCTGGACATGCGCCGAGTGGATTCTCGTTGGAGGCAAGCTTGATGATTTCTGAAGGTTTCAGGCCAAGCTCCCTGGCGACAACTTCAATGGGCTTGCCGGGCTGATAAACCGGCAGACTGCGAACGGATTCACGCAAGAGGTGTTCGATGGGCATAGGTCCACGATAGAAACCCAGATCAGGGTGATTGAAAACGCTAAAATTCGACATCCCTCTAAAAGCTGTTTCATTCCCGGAGACCATGGAGTTCCTCAGCTATCCCTACCAGATCAGTGATGCAGCCACCAACATGGCCCTCGACCTCAGCCTACTGGAGGCCGGACCTTCGGCCAGCATTCGCTTTCGCCACTATGGATGGAAGCGGCCCAGCTGGACCTTTGGCTACACCCAGCACTGGCAACAAATCGAAGCCGAACGACCAGAGGAAATTGAGGAATGCGTGCGACGCCCGACCGGCGGCGGAATAGTTGACCACCGGGCCGATTTCACTTATTGTCTGGTAGTTCCAAATGCGCACCCTTGGTGGCGTGGCAAGGTATGCGATGTCTACTCTGCCCTGCATCGGGCCATAGCAAGTGCTCTTGCAAAAGAAGACCGTTCCGTGCGCCTGTTCCATTGCGGCGAGGTCAGACCTGAAAAGCCAACAGCCTCAGCGGATGCATGCTTTCAACGGCCGGCAGTCAGTGATGTTCTCGACGCGCAAACCGGACAAAAACTGGCCGGCGCGGCCCTAAAACGGAACCGGTCCGGACTTTTGGTTCAGGGCAGCGTACTTTCGGCAGCAATAACCGAGGTTTCGCGCTTCGCTCAAACGCTCGAAATCGAATTGGCCAAAACTCTGCAGGGCAACCCCAAAACAATCCCTGCTCTGCCGCAACCCAACGCAGCCTCCGCCCAGCAGTTCGGAAGCTCTGCCTGGAACCAAAAACGTTGAGACAAGTCAATGCAGCCTCATTCGAACCCTGAAGCAAGTGCCTTTACCCAGCTCGCTGGTAAAGCTGATGTCACCCTCCATCATGCGTACAAGATGCCTGCATATGGCGAGTCCGAGCCCTGAGCCCGGATGACGGCGTGTGCTCGAGCCATCGCCTTGTTCGAAGGGCTTGAAGATTCGCTCACTGTAGGAAGGCTTTATCCCTATCCCGGTGTCCTCCACTTCAATATCCAACCAACCGCCTGAAGTCTCAGTTGGTTCAATAGAGGCCCTGACTTTCACTTCTCCGGAATCGGTAAACTTAATAGCGTTTTCCAAAAGGTTGAGGAGCACTTGGCTGATGCGCCCGGCATCCCCCACAGCCCGCGCCGGGAGGTCGTCCAAACCCTCCGTTACCAGCTTCAGCCCCTTGTTCATTGCTGTAGCCTGCATCATATGAATGCATTCCATCATTGTCTTGCGGGGAGAAAAAGGTGCCCAATCAAGCTCAAAACGTCCCGATTCCATACGCCCAAGGTCGATGATATCGTTGAGGAGCTTAGACAATTTCCCACTACAGGACTGGATTGTTTCCAGGCAACGCCTCTGCTCGGAAGAGGCCGCTGGCATCTCCTGGAGCACGCTGATCATCCCGATAAGGGCGTTCAGGGGCGTTTTCACTTCATGGCTGATATTGGACAGGAATTCCGATTTAAGCCGACTCGACTCTTCCGCTGCCTGCTGTGCCGCGAACGCGTGGTTCCTGGCAAGTTGCTCTTTCTCAACTGCCAAACGGAGATTAGCCTGCGAAACAGCCAGCAGACGCAAACGCATCCACAGAAGAATCACGACCAGAAGTGCCAGAACGAATCCAACGATCGTAAGATCCCGGATACGCTTGGTTTGTTCGAGCTGCATCTCCTGCATGGCAATCTCCAGCTGCATCCGGTCCTGCTCCATCTCCTCTCCCTGGTGGTCCATCTGCTCGCGCATGAGGTAGTTCAAGCGGCGGTCCGAAGCCTCCTTGAAGGCTGCGTAGTGATTGTAAGCCGATACAAAATCCCCCCGAGCCCGGGCTACCTGAGACCTTCCCCACTGCAGGTCGGGCTCCAGATATAGCCTCAGCTCATCGGAGGCTTCATTGTTCGCGGCCTCAAAGACGTTTTCGGCAAACTCCAGCTGACCGTGGGACAATGCCCATTCGCCTTGCGCTGCCAATACCAACGCCAGCGAGCCAGGCCAACCACCGGCCGCCACCTCCCTCGGAATCAAGCGCTGAATTTCGGCAGCGGAATCGACAAGTCCATAGCTTAAAAACAAAGCAACCCGCTGAATTTTGGCAAGGGCGCCAAACCAGCGGAAGCCCCGGT
>JBJHBN010000388.1:0-3596 GCA_050485505.1 Opitutales bacterium
GATACGGTCCCACTGCGCATGTTCCATCGGAGCCTCATCCAACCCCTCCAGAACGGATACAGCCAAAGTCGATTCCAGTTCGCGGACAGCAGCCAACAAGTCCGGATCCTTGCGCATCCGGTTTTCAAATGCAGCCCGCTCCGCCTCGCTCATTTCACCGAGCAGGTAGGCAAGCATTTGATCTTCAGGCGATTTGCTCACGATAAACGCTCCTTTAACACGTAAGCTCTCAGGCGTTGAAGTCCACGCCGAATTGAAGATTTCACCGTTCCCAGTGGCTGGTTCAACACCTCCGAAGCTTCCGCCTGGGTATAGCCTTCCAGCACCGTCATCTCCAGACAACGGCGCTGCTCATGGGAAAGGTGACTGAACCAATTCTCGATCATCTCATTAGCAAACAACTGGGGTTCGCTCATCGAACCCCCTTGATCTGATAGATTTGCAGCCAACGCATTCGGTTCCACAATTTCCTCATTTTCCCGCACACTACGGTCTCTGCGCCGCCGGTCCAGCGCCAGTGAACGCGTCATCATGAACAACCAGCCGATCGGAGTGGATCGGCTGGAATCGTAATCGCCCGCCCGCTGCCAAACCTTAACAAAAAGATCCTGGACCACTTCCTCGGCCTCCAACCGGTTTCCGCAAACCTTCAATGCAAAGCCCAGAAGAGGCCGATGATAAGCTTCATACAAGGATTTGAGGGCAGCCCTGTCTCCCTCGCAAATGCGCTGGATCCAGACAACTGCCGCCTCTGGTTCGATGGACTTCAAATGCTGTATCTTGGAGGTCAGAATGCGAAAGCCTGCTGCAGCAACCCGAAAATCGGGCTCGCAATTTTTTCTTTCTAATGTCCGTTAGTAAGTCGAAACGCAATTCAGTTGCAACGCCTGCGCAATTTTTCGATTTCAATTTACAAAAGCACTGGCATCCCCCGCCTAATGGACGAAACCAACCCATATAAAGATGATCCCGACGTAAACTGCATGCTGCGGCTGCAAGCGGGTGACCTCAAGGCCTTCGACGAAATCGTATTGCGCTGGCAAAACCCTCTGATAAACTACTTCCACCGCTCAATACAACCCAGGGAGCAGGCCGAGGATCTCGCTCAAATGGTGTTTATTCGGGTCTACAAAGCGGCCTCTGGATACGAACCCAGGGCAAAATTCTCCACCTACCTGTTCCAGATCGCCCGCCATCACCTGATCAACCATTATCGCCACCAAAGCCGCCGCCCTTTGGACATTCAGGATCCGTCCGACATCCAGGCAGTCAGCCCGGAGGACAGCACCATCGCCCTCAACGACCTCGAAGCCATATTCGAGAAAACCCTTGAGAACCTACCCGAGAACCAGCGAACAGCAATCCTCCTGCTCAAACAGCAGGAGCTCAGCTATCAGGAAATCGCCGAAATCATGGACGCCAGCGAAGGGGCTGTGAAAACATGGATTTTCCGGGCCCGACAATTTTTGAAACAAGCGCTGAAAGATTTTGTTTAACCCCGTAACGACACATTGATGCATTTCGAAGAAGACAGTCCAAACGAAGCCCTCGACCCACAGCTGGAGCGCCTGCTCAGCCGCAAACCTGTGGTTGCTTCGAACGACTTCCTCGACCGCCTGCATGATCGCCTGGCAGCTGAAGACGATGAAGCGGCTGCGGCCTGGAAACAGTCCCTCGACTCGGTGGACGAACGCATTGATCAGCTGCTGGCGAGCAAACCAGCAACTGCAAAGCCAGAGTTTCTTACACGGCTCAGGGAGCGTCTCGAGCAGCAGGGAAGTCAGAAGGAGAAAGCGAGTCCTCGCCTGATCCGGTTCCCACTCCCCCGCTGGGCAGTTGCAGCCGTTGCAGTCTTCGCACTGGGACTGGCCACCTGGACCCAGATTGAGCGAAACAGCGGGCAGGAGACGCCCTCAATTGCCAGTCACAGCACTACCGATGCGGTTCTGTCTGTAGACAATGCACACACTTACGATCCCGAAATCACACAAATCCTTGCGCTCGCACAGAATTTGGATCCCAATCAGGAGCTGCGCTCGCTTGACGCCGACCGCCTGCAGAGTTTTCTTCTCTCCAGCTACTGATTACTTTAATGATTTTTGGACTTCGCCTGCAACTGCTGCGATACCTGCTCCCCGCGCTTGGGCTCAGCTGTGCACTCTTGTACGCCAGCGCCGAAGAATCCGCGCCAGCACCGCCTCCAAGCTTGCCGAACGGCTTAAACATGCGCCCGCCGGCACCTCCACCGGATCTCCCCGATCCGGATGAACTGCTGGGCCAGCTAAAGCAGCTTGACGACCTGCTCGCCATGGATCCGGAAGCCTTGAAGCGCTTACGCGAGACCATCGACATGATCGCCAATATGTCTCCCGAGCAACGCGAAGCGATGCGCATCCGCTTGAGCCAGATCACACGGATGACACCTGAGCTACGCAGCGAAATCAATGAACTGAGCCAATGGATTGGCCGGGAAAACCGCAATGCACTGAGCCAATTCTGGCTCAGTCTCGAATCCAGCGCACGAGAAGCGAAGCGCAACCGCCTGGCTTCACTCGATGAAAAAGCCAAACGCGAGTGGCTCGCCAATGAGGTTGAGGCTTTCCGCGCTCATAGGGACAAAGTATTTGAAAGCATGCGGGAAGAAAAAAATTGAAGGCTCATTTGACGGAAGGAATCTCTGAGTTTAACTTTCAAACAAGCTGAGATCCGGACTTTCCAAGGAACGAATGAATTTTCACAAATGAACCCCTCCAGAGTAGAAATTTGCACCAAATTTTCCAATTATTCTTGAACAAGTCCGAATTTAAGGCAGTCGATACCAACAACCCAATACCGAGGATCCAATCCTCGAAACACTTTTAGTTAAGACAGCGACAGAGATAGGGCATGATTTGACAGTGTCATCGCCCGGAAAGCCGCCCCTCCAAAGGGGCGGCTTTTTTCGTGCGCAAATTTGCAAAATTGCACCCTCCGAACACTTGACCCGGGACCACTATTGCTCCACTCTTTCGGGCCTATGACTTCACGATTCAATTGTAGCTTTAAAGCTACCCTGAAGGCTGTGCTCGTCGGCGCCATGATCTGCCCCACAATCTGGGTTTCAGCTGAAGAACAAGCGTCCGATGAAACCTTCGAGGCATTGGGATATGCCATGGGTATGCAGATGCGCCTCAACGCCGGCTTTTCCAACGATGAGCTGACTGCCCTCTTCCAAGGCATGCGAAATGCGGCCGAGGACAAGGAGCCGGGAGCCAACTTCGAAGACCTCATTCGCCAGGCTCAGGGTGTCTACATGCAACGCATGCAGAACTTCCAGATGCAGCAGATGGCCCGCGCCCAGGAGACTGCAGCCGTCAATAAAGAAGAGGCAGAAGCATTTCTGGCCGATCTCGACGAGCAGGAAGGCATCCAGCAGACCAGCTCAGGCCTGCGCTTTCTCATCATTGAAGAAGGCAGTGATGCCCGCCCAAGCGACAGGGATTCAGTCCTCGTCAGCTATCGCGGCACTCTGATAGATGGCCGTGAATTCGACAGCAATGACAGCGCCCGTTTCAATCTGGGCGGCGTCATTCCCGGATTCCGCGAAGGCCTGAAAC
>JBJHBN010000389.1:0-3595 GCA_050485505.1 Opitutales bacterium
GTCCCGAATAGCCACACAGTGTTCGTCTTCATACAGCATGTCTGCGGGGATCTCCCCCGACATGATTTTTTCAAAAAGTGTCATTGGCGTTCATTTTGTTGCAGGATCCGAATCAGGTAAAGGAAAAGTGGAAGCGGAACAGCATCCGAGCCCCGGCCCTCCAGGGTGGGCGCTGGACCGCTCCCATCTTGCACCGTGGGGAGCTTTGCCCTTAGCTCTTTACTATGACTTTTTCTCTTATTGCGCAATGTGCCAACACCGGACAATTCGGCGTCGCGGCCATCACTGCCGTGCCAGCGGTTGGCAAACTCCTGACTCATGCCCGGGCCGGTGTCGGGGCGGTTGCGACTCAGGCCCGCCTGAATCCATACCTCGGCCTGGATGGCATCCAGCTGCTTAGCCAGGGTATCACCGCAGCGGATGCCCTCGAGCAATTGAAGCTGACCGACCCTTGCATTGAGCAACGCCAGTTTGCCCTGCTCGACCGCGAGGGACGAACCGCTGCCTGGACAGGGAGGCAATGCCTTGACTGGGCCGGACACCGGGAAGCGCGGGGGTTCTGCGTGCAGGGGAATCGGCTGGAAGGACCTGAAGTTCTGGATGCAATTGAAGACTGTTTTCTCAAGTCCGATGGCCAGCCCTTGTGTCGACGTCTGATCACAGCTCTGGAGGCCGGTGGAGAGGCTGGCGGTGACCGCGATGGCGCCTTGTCGGCAACGCTTTATATTGTTGAGCGGGAAGAATACCCGCTTTGGGACATCCGTGTGGATGAGCATTCGAAACCGATTGAAGAATTGAGGCGCCTGTACGATGTCTTTGAAAAGGACGTAATTCCGCATATCCGCGAAATGCCCACCCGCGCCGACCCCGCCGGAACCAGAGGCGAGGTCTGTGTTTGATGCCGGACGAGGCGTCCGGGCCCCGATGCTCTTTCTGTCCGATTCCTTCCCGCTTGACCGCTGGCCCAAGGTTCTGGCTTGCTGCAGGCTTTCTCTTTCACCTCAACCCTGGATAGTGACGTGACTCAGTTTTCTGTATTTCTTGCGATTACCCTTTTCATTGCCTGGCTGACCTACCGCAAATGCCGCGAAGCCGGTGCGCGTGGCGAAAGTGCCAAGGAATACTTTCTGGCAGGCGGTGGCCTCAGTTGGTTCTTTGTCGCGGGTTCGCTGACCCTGACCAATATTAACACCGACACCCTGGTTGGCTGGAACGGCAATCAGGCATTGGTCATCATCTGGTGGGAATTGGCCGGCGTGGTTGGCTTGATTCTGTTGGCGAAGGTTTTCCTGCCCATCTATTACCGCTACAATTGCACGACGGTGACTGAGCTGCTGGAACGTCGCTACAACAACAAGCACCTGCGGGCGACGGTTGCGAGCATGTTTCTGGTGGGGAATCTACTGGTTTTTCTTCCCATCATGCTCTACACGACCTCGTTGTTTCTCACGGCGGTGTTTGGTCTTGAGGTGCCGTTGATGCTGATTGCCGTCTCGATTGCTGTTGTGGGTGCGGCTTATGCCATTTTTGGTGGCCTGCGGGCGGTCGCCGTATCGGATACCTACAGCGGGGTTCTGTTGTTTACAATGGCCATTCTGGTGGTGATCCTGGCGCTGAATGCCGTGAGCTGGGATCTGTCCGATCTGCCGCCGGAGCGCCTGACCTTGTTTGGCGACAGCGATTCGTTGCTGCCCTGGCCGGCGATTTTTACGGGCATGGTCTTTGTTCAGCTCTACTATTGGAGCACCAATCAGACAATTACCCAGCGCGCCCTGGCCGCGACCTCGTTGCGGGAAGCGCAGAAGGGTTGTTATGCCGCCGCTGTCGTCCGCGGAACATTGGTGCCCCTGATGATCACCAGTCCCGGTCTGGCCGCCTACAAGCTCTTCGGTGAGCTCGGTGATGCTTCCTACGGTACTGTCGTCTCGGCGGTGCTGCCGCAGTGGCTGTCCGGTGCATTTGCTGCGGCCATGGTCGCAGCCACCATGACCAGCTTTAACTCCGCATTGAATTCTTCGGCGGCTCTGTATGTCTGCGATTTACACCAGCGCTACATCAATCCGGACGTGCGGGTGAAGCCGCTGAGCATAAAGGTTTCGATTGGTTTTGCCATCCTCGGAATTGTTTTGGTTCCAGCCTACATTGGAGCCGAGAGCATCATTCAGCTCGTTCAGCAGTTGCTGGGTTTGTTCAGCATGCCGATCCTCTCGGCCTTCATTACCGGGCTTCTGTTTCGAGGCGTCGATGCCCGTGCGGTCATTGCTTCGCTCGTCTTTGGCATTGCCCTCTATGGCTTTTTCTCTTTCATCTGGGCGCCCGTGCATTTTCTGCATCTGATGTTCATTACCGTATGGGCCTGTGTGGGTTTTGCCCTCGCAGTCAATGCCTTGTTCCTCGGAGGTAAGGCGGTTCCTGTATGGCGAAAGCAACAATCCTGAAATGAATCCATCGGAAGACGAAGCCTTTATGACCAAGCTGAGGAGTCGCCAGCGGCGGCGACAGTTGTTTCTGGCACTTTTGATCCTTGTCTTTGCCTTCGGTTGGTGGTGGACCGGTGCCGACGAAGGCCGCTGGAGCGAAAGCCAGGCCCGGGCCTGGTATGCGGAGCAGGAACCACTCGTTGGAGTCAACTACGTGCCCAGCAATCGAGTTAATACGACGGATTGGTGGCAGTCGCCGGTGGACGAGGATCTCGTCACCCGCGAACTTGGCTGGGCGGCGGATCTCGGTTTCAACGCAGTGCGGGTGTTCTTGCAGTTTATCGTCTGGCAGGACGACCCCGAGGCATTGTTGGAGCGCTTTGAGCAGTTTGTCTCCATCGCCGATGGCCAGGGCTTGAGGGTGGTTCCGGTTTTATTTGACGATTGTGCTTTTGGTGAACCGAAACAGCTGGACCCTTATCTGGGCCCGCAGCGCCCCTCGCAGCCGCATGTTCTGTTGTCGTCCTGGACCCCTTCGCCGGGAGAGCGCATCCGCAAAGACCCAGCCTACCAGCCCCAACTGCGCCGCTACGTCGCGGAGTTGGTCGGACGCTACCGCCAGGATCCCCGTATCGTATTCTGGGACCTCTACAACGAGCCTGGTCACAATGGTGGACTCGAGTACAGCGCGGAACTCCTGCGTCTTGCCTGGACCGAGGCACGCCGCCAGCAACCTCTGCAGCCCATCACCGTGGCCGTCTGGGATCACTGGGACGAAGCGGTCGAGGGTTTTAACGATTACCTGTTTGCCGCCTCGGACATTCTCAGCATCCACCTCTACGGCGACCTGGAATTCCTGCAGGAAAAACTGATTCCCTTACAAGAGTCTTCGGATCGCCCCATCATCGTAACCGAATGGATGGGCCGCTGGTCCGGCAGTGAGCCTGTGCGCGACCTTGCTTGGATGATGGACGCTGGCATCGGCAGCTTCGCCTGGGGTTTGGTTTCGGGCGACACTCAAGGCCGCTATCCCTGGTGGAGTGACGCCGACGAGCCCACCGATCCTCATTTCTGGCACCACGACTTCTTCCACCGCGATGGCCGCCCCTTCAATCCCGAGGAAACTGAGGGAATTCGTGAGTTGCTGACGAATCCTTAGTCGGTCACACCACCAG
>JBJHBN010000390.1:0-3593 GCA_050485505.1 Opitutales bacterium
TCCGCTAAAAAAAACAACCCCCTGTTTACCAAGATGCTGCAACCGTGCGCGGAGATCGTCAGTCAAGGCTTCCAGATCCAACTCGGGATGCACCCGGCCAAAATGCACAATGCGTACCCATTCGTCGTCCGGGTAGGGCCGGCATGCATCCACTGCCGAAACCGCCCCGGCTATGATCGGGACATTTCCGAACAGGGCCAGGCGCCGAGCCTCAATGTCATAAAAATCCAGCACCCTCTGATAGAAGCCCGCCTGAGTGTGCACACAACGGGGCTGCCAGCTACGCAGCAAACGCTGCGTCAGGCGACGTTGCTTATAGCCCCACCACCGGTAGCGAAACCGGTCCGCCTCCGACAATCCCAACCACAATTCATGAAACATCCAGTGTCGACGCGGAGGAAACTCCCCTACCTCCTCAATCCAGTTCGGCAGCCATTGTGGAAGGCCCTTCGGATGAAAACCAAACGGCACCCATTGCAGGCTCAACCAATCCACCGGCGTCTCCTTTAGCAAGGCCTTGAATTTGGCCACATTGTCCGCCCTCGGCACGAAGGACAGACAGTCATGCCCCAGAGCACGCAGCTCCCCACTCAAGCGATCGACATAGTCCGCGAGCCCATCGCGACCCGTTTCAAGAGAAGGCTGAACAAAGCAAATCCGCATAGCCAGCCTCCCGTGTCTACTGCCAGACCTTCCGCGTTACCGGTTCATCCGATTCGGCGTAAATATCGAATGCAGATACTTCAACCTTCAATTGACGGCCAAGGAAATCGAGCAACAATCGCACCCGGTCGCGCGCTGGGATCACACCGTCCACCACCGCATCCCAGTTCATAAAGGGACCGGAAGTGATCTTCACTGCGGTACCTTTCTGAACAACCGGTGTCTCGACCTCACGGATCTCCGAATCCCCGATCCGCGCCTTCAGTTCATCGATAAAGCTATCCGGCACTTTCGGAACGCGCTCACCGTAACTCACCAACTTACGAATTCCCTGAATCGCCGAAATCCGTCGAAAATGCTCCCGCAAGTCGCCGCGCAGGAACAAGTAGCCCGGGAACAAGGCTTCGACAAAGCGAACCTTGCCCCGCTTGGTCGCCTTGTCATAGGTGATCCGCGGGCAAAAGACAGGCAACTTCATCTCGGCACGAATCAACTCTGCCGCGATGTGTTCCCGCTTGGTCAACGCCTGGAAACAATACCAGGCTTCGTCCGCATTTGAGAGATCAGGCATATTCCCGTCAAAATTAGACAGCAGGCCTCACAAACCGCAATGTCCAAATCTAAAATTCACGGGTCGAATTATTGATCAATCCAGCGAAGTCCTGTCGCGCGTCCGCCACGGGGCTTGGAGTCTATCCATTTCGGACTGCATTCGCTCGAGAAAAGTATCAGTCCAGATCTGTGGCTGGTGGCTTTTAGGATTGACCTTGCAATTCAGACGTCGACCGCGGCAAAAGAGGCGTTTGCCGTCCTCACTGAAAAAGGCAAAGTGCGTTTCCTGCTTTGCCGCCCGCAGTTGGCCCGGCCACAGGGCAAGGTGCAGGGGCATCACGCCGGCGATGGATTCCAGGTAATCGATTTCCAAGCGTCGCACTACCAGATACAAGTCCGGGAAATTCTGCCAATCGAAACGGGGTGCCCCGAGCAATTGTTCGAACCACAATTGTTGGGCTCGCTCGACAAGAATCAGGTAGCGGGGATGATGCAGCAGCATCTGTCCATCCAACTGGTCATAGTAGGTCTCTGTGGAGTAAACAAAAACCCCCGGAGAGGGTGCGTGCGGGTCGATCTGTAGGTCTTTCAAACTGCGGGATAATTTATTGTTGGCTTTAGCGGGAGTCAACGGCCCAACTGATTTTTCATCCTTGCCAAGCGCTCTCATGGCCGCAAATCTTTGCGTTTTCGAAGGCAAGCCGGTCCTCCGGTAATCCCACCTTGCAACCATGGAGCATTCAGTCGAGTTAACGGTAAAGAACAAAATGGGTATTCACGCCCGCCCAGCCGCAATGATCGTGCGGATAGCCAACAAGTATCCAGCGGATGTGGTGGTGGAAAAAGACGATGAACAAGTGAATGGCAAAAGCATCATGGGCCTTATGATGCTCGCCGCAGGCAGCGGTTCCAAACTGCGCTTTACAGCTAGCGGAGATTCGGCGGAAAAGATGCTGGAGGAAATGAAGAGCCTTTTCGAACGCCAGTTCGACGAGAGCTAGAGCTTGCCCAGCACGCCTTCGATAAAGTCCTCGGGATTCTCATCCCAGTGCAGGGCTTCAAGAGCCGCTTTGGCCTGTTTCCAGGCTGCACCCTTTTCCATCCAGTGCTCAACGGCACGCGCCAGCTGATCGGGTGTCCGAATAAAAACCGCCGCACCGTGTTTTTGAAAATAGCGCACTGTGCAGGTTTCCTGTGGCATCAGGCCGCCCATTCCATTGTAGATGATCGGGCAGCCGATGTGCAGCGCTTCCATAGTGGTGTTGGCTCCCCCCCGGGTAACCACCGCATCTGAGACCTGCATCAAGGTCGTCATGCGATCACTGTAACCCTCCAGAAATAAACGCACATCCGAGTGTCTGCGTTGCCAGCCGACGAGCTGTTGGTGGACCCGCTGGTTGCGACCGCAAACCACGATGATCTGAATGGATTGACGCAGGCGCAACAAGGCGCGCAAGAAAGGCAGGTGGTGGTTGGCTCCGAAGGCACCCGTCGCCAGGAAAACCGTGAAGCGGTCGCGCTCGAGTCCCAGCTCGGTTTCCCTGTATGCCAACACTTCGTCAGCTTTCATCTCAAGTTGGAAAACCGACGGTGGCAGCAGCTTGTGAAAGACCTTGCCCTTGTCCGCCGGCAAGCCGAGTTGAACCGCATAGTCGAGACTCTCTTCGGTGCGCGCATAAAAGTGATCCACCGCTGCCGAGACCCAATTCTTGCTGTAACCGTATCCCCCGCTCCACTCGCCGCAATAAGTCACCGTCACCACAGAGTTCCCGAGCAGCTTTTTTGCATCCTCAAAATAACCTCGATTGGTACTGTCGTGCATGCTCAGCACCATGTCCGGACGGAATTTGGCCAGCAGCTTCCGATAATAGCGTCCGCCGAAGCTTACGCCACCGCCATGGCTGGAAATCAGCGCTTCAACAATGAACCAGTAAAGATTGTGGACCCGCGGGTAATAGCGCTGAATTGTGTTGTAGAGCCAAACCCCGAAAGCTCCGATGTGAGATCCATTTTCGATGACTTGCTCAATGCGTATCTCAATGTCCTTGCGTCCCATCCGCCGCACCCAGGAGGCAAATGCCCGCGCGCGCATATCGTGCCCGCTGCCCGTGCTCGAACTGAGAACCAGAATACGCTTGCGCGCGGGTTTGGATGCACTCATCCGCACTCCGGCTTTTCAAACAGCAGGCACACATTGGCACCGCCGAATCCACTGCTGTTGGACAAAGCCAACTGCGGCGCTTCCTCCACAGACTCGCGGATAATATTCAACCCCTCCGCCTCAGCGTCCAACTGCGAAATGTGCGCCGACCCAGGAGTGAAACCGTCGCGCATGCCGATCAGCACAAAAGCGGCTTCCATGATGCTCGACAGCGACA
>JBJHBN010000391.1:0-3582 GCA_050485505.1 Opitutales bacterium
TTTACTTTCCGAATACGCAGAAGGTGCGATCCAAGGAGAACCGCAACTACGCCTGCAGGAAGCAATCTTCACCCTGAACCGTCTATCCACCGCAGTAAACCGGCAACAACAATGGAGGCAGCAGCTCGAACGGCTCATTCATCACCTGGGAAATCAACAGGCCATCGATGACTTTTCACCTTTTCTCCAAGTCTGGCGACAAAGCCTGAAACAGGACCCCAACCTAGATTTCGAAAGCTGGCTCCAAACCACCGAAACCCAGGCCGAGACCAACTTTGAGTGGGAGCTCTGGAGTCGACTGCAGTTATTCAAGCACCCTTACAACCCCGCGGAAGAATCAATGGCCGCCGAAGCGATGCTGCTTCGTGTCCACCTGAATGTTCCGACCGAGGCCCTCGACGCACAGGCTCTATTTCGCATCGGCGCGGTCCTGGCTGAACAACAATTCGATGAGGGCATTGAGCTGCTCAAATTGGTTGTCAGACGGTTCCCAAAGAGTCACTGGACACCCCGCGCACTCAAGTCCCTGGCTGAACAAAGTCGGTCAACACCCTGGCAGGCCCGTCGCTGGTGGAATCAATTGGATCTTCATTGGGCAGGAACGGAAGAAGCTCTCTGGGCAACCCTCGAGCTCGCCCTCATCGAAGCAGATGAATCAGACCTACACACCGCCGTTGATCGCCTCGGCAAATTGATCGACCGCCGCAATGCTCCAGCTCAAATCCGCGCCAAAGCCTGGTACCATCGCGCAGAGTTTCTTGCTCAATCAGGCCTGTCGACCGAAGCCATTCATCACTATCAACGGCTCTACACCCTGTTTCCACAATTCACTGAACTGTGCGGAAACGCTTACCTGGCCTCTGCCCGCCTATTATTCGATACCGGACACAATAATGCAGCCCATAAAACTCTGAGCGAGGCCCAATCTCGCCTGCAACTAAAACCATCCATCGTCCAGCACATGAAAGAACTGCAACATGAGATACAGGCCAGGAATGAAGCGCGTTCACACGCTGATCTTTAAAGTTCTGCTTTCCCTATGCCTGGGCGTTCCAATTCAGGAAGGAACGGCGGCATGGATCGATATTGAATGGGTTGACCAGCAGCGGGACATGAAAAACGTCCGACTGCTGGCTATTACCGATACCCAAGTAAAGGTACTTCAGAAAATGGGCACCGCCCTTGTCGAGCGTCACATCGAACACCCCCGTATCCATCGGCTGAGATTCGAAGCCGCTCCCAACTGCGAAATCGCCTATGCTCACTTCAACGCTGGCGAAACACATGAGGCCTTTGCGCGCTGGGAAGAAATCTGGAGAAAGTGGCAAAGGGCCGCATTGCTTGGATGGATCGATCCCAAATGGAAGTCCGCTTGGTGGGAGGTCCTGCAACGCAGTAAATCCCGACGCTCGCACTTGGAAACGCTCTTGTTTGCCGAAAGCTTCATCCCTTGGTTCGCATCCTGCCACTATCACCAGAACCGCCTATTCAAGTTGATCGCCGAATGCTTCATCGGCCTCGACCAATACGACAGCGCCCTGCCCTACCTCGATGCTATCGCGGCCGAGTCCTTTCCCCATCCACCTGAACAACTTCATTCCCTACGCTTTCAAGTGCACAGCGACAGCGCGCAGTATACAGCCGCATTGGAGGCTTGGCTCGACGACTGCATTTTCAACGGCAGCTGCGAACCGCAGCGCCTGAACTCAATTCTTGAAATCTGGGATTCCCAGCCTCACTGGCGGGATCTCGAGCCACCTAAACCTATCCAATTGAATGACCGCAACCATCCCACCCTCAACGACCCTTCTTGATCTACTTCTCCAAGGTGGCTGGGCCATGTATCCGCTCGGTCTCTTCTGCATGGTCATGCTGTATTTGATCATACACTGCCTGTTACAGACCCGTCGTAAAGCCTGTGTTGACGAAACGCTGTCGGACAGAATCAGCGAACAACTCAAGCAGGATCGTCTCGATGACGCCACTGAGAGCTGGCAACAGCTGAATCCGCACCAGAAAATCGTGAGCGAAAGCCTGTGGCAGAAGCTCACAGAAACGTCTGCCCCCGAAGAAAGGGAACAACTGGAAGCTCTAGCGTATGAGGGTGTCGATAAATGGGAAGCAGGAGTCAGTCAATGGATTCAATACCTAAACGTAATCGCTGCAACCGCACCCATGGTGGGATTATTGGGAACTGTAAGCGGTATGATCAGTGCCTTTCAGACCATCGCCACAGGTGGAATGGGAAAGCCGGAACTGCTGGCAGGTGACATTGGCGAAGCGCTGATCACCACTGCAACCGGCCTCACAATAGGCATTCCCGCAATGATTGCATACTTTTTCCTCAAGAACCGCCTCAATCAGCGAATTCAAGACTACGTGGACTTATTGCGCGGCTGGATCGATGTCCGCTGCAAAACATCAATCAACTGAGGCCAACTCGGGGATCCGGCTCTCGAGATCAAGTGCCTGATCCTGCCAGAAGCCGGGGTTGTCGAGGCTCATAATTGTATCCAGGGCAGCCTGCACCTGGGCAAAGTCCTCGGCCTCCCAGGCTGACACAGCTAAATGATAAGCCGCTTCGCCACGCAGTTGATCCAGTAGATTCACGTCGCTGGCAACACCCTGAAGCAGATCGCGCCCGGCTGCGGCATCCCCGGAAAGCAAGAGACTCAAGCCTTCACCCAAGAGAGCGCGCCCTCTGAAAGGTCCAGGTTCCAAAATCGCCCCTGCTTCGGCATAATAGCCGGCGGCACCGTAATGCCCGGAATTGCGCACCGTGACCGCCCCGAGACCGGCACCGGCAGCGATTTCGCAAGCGAGATCAACGGCACGTGTGGCGCTGGCATGGCCGAGATTGGTGCCCGCGTCAAAAACGGCGGTGACGCCATTGCGCTGGATCTCGCGCGGGGCGGCGGAAAAGTCGACCCGTCCGCGCAACTGCAAGGTCGAGTAGTAATGGAGCAGTGCGATGCCATGCGAGTCGATGCCCGAGAGATCGGCCCAATGAAGCGCATCGACCGTGGCTTCGAGAACCGCACCTCGCATCCCCCAGGCCATCAGCACCGCCTCGGTCTGACGCCTCAAGACGGCCGCCGGAAAGAATCGCGCGCTCATTTCTAGTAGCCCGCCGTACGATCGACGGGAAAGAGCGGCGGCTGGCCGCGTTCGGCCCGGCGGCAGTTCTCCACCACGTCCGGCGCAAGCTGGGCCGGGGTGGAGCAGACGGCGGAATGGGGCGTCAGCAGAATGCGTGGATGGCCGAAGAAGGGGTGGTCGGGCGGCGGCGGCTCCTGGCGTAGCACGTCAAGCGTGGCGCCGGCGAGTTGTCCGCTATCCAGCGCGTCGAGCAGGGCCGCCTCGTCAAGATGTCCGCCGCGGCCGGCATTGATGAGGAATGCGCCACGGGGAAGTTTGGTGAACAGAGCGGTATCCAGAATGGAGTCGGTTTCGGGCGTCAGCGGCAGCAGGCAGACGAGATGGTTACATTCAGAGAGGAAGGCATCGAGCCGGCCACGCCCGGCAAACGTCTCGATTCCCGGCAGCTCCTTCGGCGTGCGGCTCCAGCCGCGGACCCGAAAT
>JBJHBN010000392.1:0-3580 GCA_050485505.1 Opitutales bacterium
CTCCTGGCCCGCCAGCGGCCAGTACTCTCCGTTGAATTCTTCCCGCCGAAGGATGATGCCGGTGGTGAGTTGATTCTCAAAACCGCAGAGGAAATCCGCACGCACGTGGATCCGGACTTCGTCTCCATCACCTATGGAGCCGGTGGAGGAACCCGCGAGCGCACCTTCCGCTATGCGCGTATTCTCAAGGAGCGCTATGGTTTTGAAGTCATGCCTCACCTCACCTGCGTAGGTTCGTCCTACGATGAAATGCGCGAGATCATTCGCGAATATCAGGAAGCGGGCTTCTGCAACATCATGGCCTTGCGAGGAGACCCGCCAAAAGGGGAAACCGAATTTAAGCCGCACCCGGACGGTCCCCCTTACGCATCCGATCTGGTCAATTTCATTCGACAGGAATTTTCCGGTTTCAGTCTTGGAGTGGCCGGTTACCCCGAGATTCATCCCGAAGCGAAAAGCGCCGAAAGCGACCTGAAATACCTGAAGCTCAAAGTCGACCAGGGAGGCTCCTTCATCACCACCCAGCTGTTCTACGACAACGAGACCTTCTTTAAGTTTGCCGAGCGTTGCCGGGCAGTCGGGATTGATGTGCCCATCATTCCAGGACTTATGCCGATCCGCTCAGCCAAGCAGGCCCGCCGTTTTGCCAAGGTGATTCCACCGGAGTTGGATGCGTTGCTCGACGAAGCCGGTGAGGACACTGAGAAAGTTCACGAAGTAGGCATCGACTGGACCTATCGCCAAATTTGCGAGCTGATCGAACGGGGCTTCAACGGTATCCACCTATATATCATGAACCGGAGCCACATGCCGATCGAAGTGATTGAACGTTTGCGGGCCTCCAAGGTGCTTTGATAGCAGCAATATTTGACATGCTGCGCCGAGGGCTCAGGTTGTTCTCTTCCCGAAACAACATTGCCCGTGTACAAATCGCCTCCCATCACACAACTCAGCGGCGTTCGCAAACGCTTTGACCGCGGTCCCTGGGTGCTGGACGGCATTGACCTCCGGGTTGAGCCGGGTGAGTTTGTTTCTCTTATTGGACCAAGCGGTTGCGGCAAATCGACTCTGCTGCGATTGATCGCCGGACTGACCCGAGCCACTGAGGGCCAAATTGACTTCGGTGCCCAGGATCCGGCAAGGCCGGAAATGGCCTTTATATTTCAGGATTCGACCTTGCTGCCTTGGCTCTCTGTAGCAGCCAATATCGCCACGCCTCTGCGCCTACAGTGCTTGCCCCGCGCAGAATGCCGCAGCATCGCCGAGCGTCTGGCAAAACTGGTCCACCTGGAGTCGGTCTTGGATTTCTATCCGCGTCAGCTTTCCGGAGGCATGCAGATGCGCGCCTCCCTCGCGCGCGCCCTTTCCACTTCGCCGCAAATCCTGTTGATGGACGAACCATTCGGTGCCCTTGACGCCATTTCCCGCAACCGCCTGAATGAAGAATTGCTGGCCATTCAGGCACGCGAACACTGGACTGGGTTTTTCGTTACGCATTCCGTGAACGAAGCCGTCTTCCTCTCTAACCGAATCTTTATTCTTTCGCCCTTGCCAAGCCGGATCACCACCGAGATCCGCATTGATCTACCCTTCCCTCGCACCCAGCAGACGCGCGATTCGAGGACCTTTCAGGATTATGTGGTCGAGGCCAACGCTGCCCTCCAAACCGTCTTGCCCAAATGAATCCAGAGATTCGGAGAAATAGGCGCAACGACAGAGGACTGCGCTTCCTGCTGCCCATCCTTACCGGGCTGGTGCTGATCGCGCTCTGGTACGGGATCAAAATACTTCTGAACCTACACGACTACATTTTGCCGGCCCCACACCAGGTGCTACAGGCTTTTTCTGCGGAGTTTGACACCTTGCTACGCGCGACCTTAATGACCTTTTCGGGGGCCTTTCTCGGCTTTCTGGCTGCGGTTATCCTGGGGGCAGCAATGGCGCTGCTTATGGTGAGCTTCCGCTATTTGCGCTACAGCCTCTACCCATTTGTCATTTTCATGCAGATGTCACCGATTATCGCCACGGCGGCGATCGTCGTGATCATTTTCGATGTCGGACTGCAAAGTGTCGTAATGATAGCTTTTTTGATCGGCTTCTTTCCCATCGTCGCCAGCGCCCTGCAGGGCCTCAGATCGGTTCCGAAGCGACACCTTGAACTCTTCAAGCTCTACCGCTCCAAACCTTGGCAGGAGTTATTCTGGCTGCGGGTTCCCTACGCCCTGCCCTACTTTTTCACTGGCGCCAAGATTGCCGCGACCCTGGCGGTGATCGGCTCGGTCACCGGAGAGATTTTCGCTGGTTCGACCGATGGCTCGGGAGGCCTCGGTTTCATGATCATTGTCTACAAGTCCGAACTGAAAATATCAGCGATCTACGCAGCGACTCTTATCTGCTGCGTTCTGGGCTTCCTTTTTGTTTCCCTAGTCCTTTACCTGAGATGGATATGTCTACGCCACTGGCACGATTCACTGATCACTGCGGAATAATCGCCACCACGGTCCTGCTCTTCACTTTGGGCATACTGGCCGGTTGCGGCGGCAACGACTCCCGCAGCCTAACCGATGGCGAGCCCTTTCCGATCACTGTCCAGACCGACTGGTTCGCCCAACCGGAACACGGCGGCTACTACCAGGCGCTGGCAAAGGGCTACTATGAGGAAGCTGGCCTCGAAGTAGCCATCGTCTCAGGCGGCCCCAACG
Organism: Opitutales bacterium; assembly: GCA_050485505.1. Classification (GTDB taxonomy): domain Bacteria; phylum Verrucomicrobiota; class Verrucomicrobiia; order Opitutales; family Oceanipulchritudinaceae; genus JAFIGG01. Next base: position 2,703 of record JBJHBN010000392.1, read on the forward strand.
CGATGACCCTGCAGCGCGTCCTCCGCGGCCGCGCCGACTTCGCCATGAACCGGGCGGATTTCGTCTTCAAACAAGCCAGCGAGGGGGTTCCTATCCGAATGGTAATGGCAACCCTTCAAAAGGATCCACAAGCCATTCTGATGCACGCCAGCAACCCCATCGAGCGGATAGAAGAACTGGACGGCAAAGCAGTCATGGCAATTCCGGGTCTGACCTGGATCACCTACGTGGAGCGCAAGTTTGACATCCGCCTCAACATCCTGCCACACGATTTCGGCATGGAGCGTTTCCTCAACAATCCAGAGTTCATCCAGCAATGCCTCGAAACCAATGAACCCTTCTACGCCCGCCAACACGGAGTCGAGGTCAAAACCCTGCCGTTGAGGGATACCGGCTTCAACCCCTACCACGGTCTCTATGCCCTGGACTCCTTCATCGAGACCCATCCAGAGGTCGTCCGCCGCTTCGTCGAAGCCTCCATTCGGGGCTGGGAAGACTTTGCCACCAACGACCCAAGCCCCGCCCTCGAACTCATCGCCGCACGCAATCCCCGAATGAACCAGGAGTTCATGAAATTCAGCTACCGCACCTTGGTCGAAGGCAATTACATCACCGGCGACGGTCCTACGTCCCAAACCGGCCAACTCGACCCCGAGCGCATGCGGGAACTCGAGCAAGAACTGATCGATCTGGAAATGGTCAAACCTTCAGAGAAATCAATTGAGTGGTATTGGATCCCATAGTCGTTCGAACCACACTTCCTGATTTCGAGTCAGGCTTTGTACTTGCCCTCAACAAAACCTTCGCTTTTCTCATCACCTTTTCGGAGAGTTGACAGAGTGGCCGTACCGAGGGCGCTCCCGCGCCCGACAAAGCGA
>JBJHBN010000393.1:0-3576 GCA_050485505.1 Opitutales bacterium
ACCCCGTCGGACAAATCCAAATGTCCATCGTAAGGAACCCCTGCAAGTGGACCTGTATGATCAGATCCAAATGCAGACTGCCACCACCACCAAGTGTATTCATGGTGAAAGCTGACACCGAAACGCAACCCTACAGCCCTGGCAGCCTCGGCCCATTCATCAAGCAAATCCCGACATGGTCCCAACTGCGTCGAATTCCAAGATTGATGCTTTGAATCCCATAAATCAAAGTTATCGTGGTGCACGCCCTGAACAATCAAGAACCGCGCCCCTGCATCGCGATAAATTTCAGCCATCTGCATCGGATCCAGTTTTTCCGGATTCCAATCCCTCAGAACCTCCTTGTATCCAGCCTGTGAGGGATGCCCGTAATTCTTCAAATGACTCAGGTAAGCGGCACTACCTTGCTTATACAAGTTGCGTGCATACCAATCTCCACTCTCTCCCATCGACTGTGGCCCCACGTGCACCCAGATTCCAAATTTGCATTCCCTCAACCATTTAGGCGTGCCAGGATAGTTGCTCTCAATCGACTCCCAAGTGGGAGCAAAAGGCCCGTCAGCAATAGGAAAGTCCAAGCGAACTTCCTCCTCTAAATCGCTTCGCCCCAGCTTCACCTTCCCCACAGTATCACTGTCATTGATTCTACACATCAGTCGAGATTGGTCTGAAAGGGATGGGCTGGCAAACCTGTAACGATGGACGAAGGGCGCGGAAGGGTTTAAGTTATGGTGCCTCTCTTGTTACGCGATTCTGCGTCGGGGGCCGCCGCAGCTACATTGACGTGATCAGCCAAAATTGCGGAAACCCAAAAAGCGCGCACTCTCTCACCTTTGTTGCAAAACAATCCCACAGCCTTACGGCCCGACCGATTCACCGCCTACCGATTCACCGCCTACCGAACCAGCGGCACCCTCGGCGAGACTGCCCTACCCAATCACCGGAATCCACAACTCCAACATTCCATTCTTCCACCCATCCACATTTCCAGCGCTCCATTCAACGCACTGGCACATCCAGCACGTGGGGATTCAGGAGCATGATCGCTATGGATATGCTGTAGAAAATCAGGCCGAGGAAGAGGAAGTAGCCGCCTCGGCGGTAAGCACGGGTTTTCAGATTTCGGCGTTCGATTATCTGGCGGACGGTCTCGAGCGGATTGTTCAGGTCGAGGTCGCGGGTGATCCAGCGAACCGATCCGACCCGATCAAAAACATAACCGGCGCAGATCACCATCATGGCCAGACCGATGACAATAAACAACTGGGCCGCTAGGTGGGTACCTGCGATCAGGCGGCCGGAAAAGCCAGTGGTCGTAATAACAATGCCGCAAAAGCTTAACAAAACCTGAACTCGGGTATGGATGGTGTTCAGTTGAGTTTCCAACAGCAGCAGAGTCTCTTTGACGTCGCGCGAACAGAGTTCGAAGACCGTCTCGGCTTCTTTGGCGGGGTCTAGCTTGGTTTCAGGTTTCATAAACAACATCGATTCGGTTATAGTGAAAGTCTTATTGAATACCCCCAAAAGACTGCTGGATCAGCGCACTTTCTTCTGGCAGCAAACGTGTTCGGTCAATGCGGTCGAGGTAGCGTTCCGCCCAGCGGTGTTCGCCATTTGCAGCCAGCACACAGGTAATCAAAATGCGCCAGCGGTGCGGAACTGAGTCCCAATCCACGGTAACTTCGCGTAACTGATTCAGGGCCGCACGAGGCTGGTCCTGACGAAGCAATGCAAGTGCGTAGGTCATGTAAGGTGCAAGAAAGTTAGGGTTCGCATTGATCAGGTTCTTGGCAGTTTCGGCCGCAGCCTCTACATCCTCATTCAGCAAGAGCTTATAATAGGTAAGGTCGTTCAACACGGCAGTGTCTTCGGGAAAAAGTTCGTGCATGCGCTGCAGTTGGCGCCGTACTTCCGCGGTATTCCCCTGCGCCTGCAGAAGCTCCAGCAAGCGGGTATAGGCACGACGGGCATGGATAGGAAACTCTGTCAGCTTCTCCAGCACTTCAACATGGTAGCCACCCAGATTTAAAGTCGAGACGTAGCGTTCAAGGAACCAAAGTCGATCCGGCTCACGGGTGGCGTCGAGCATGCTGCGCTCCCATTCATTCTGTGCACGGCGATATTGGCCCATTTCCAAATGGGTTCGCATCCGAAACAAGTGACCTACATAATTGTCCAGCGGAACCCGTCCACTGCTCAACATCCGGTGCAAGTCGCTCCATCGGCCAGTCAGCGCGAGCGCATCCGCTCTTACTAGAAAGAGGTCCTGGCGACCCACCGCCGCTTCCTCGGAAATGAGCTCCAAGCTGCGATCAGGCAAACCCGCCTGGTTCAGCCAGCGGGCAAACTCAAGCTGTTCACGAACTTCGGCAAGCACGAACTCCTCACTTGCCTGTTCATACACCAATGCAGAATCTTCGCCCGCCCTCAACTTCCGTCGGAGTGCCAGAAGACGATCTTCGCGCTCGTCCGAAAGCTCCATCAGGCGATTGGCCATCTCAATCATTTCTTCGGCAGAAAGGCTGTCCACCCGCATCAGATTCCGCGCCGCGGCAAGCGCCGTTTCCCCTGACTGCGCGGCCAGAGTCCTCAAATAATCAATACCCTGCTCGCGAATGCCCGTGTCCGGTGAAAACTGTGTCAACTGCACATAGAAGATATGGTGTTCAGTAACAGCATCCGGATGTTCGGCAGCCTGGCGGGCAATACTAATGGCAGACCCAAGCTGCTGATCGCGAAAGCGAAAGCGCGCGGCTGCGTGGAGGGTTTCCACCTGACCGGCAAAGTCCTGCTGAAGGCGCGAAAGCACCGATCGGGCGGCACCAAGGTTGCCCGTCCGCAAGTGCGCATTGAACAAACCCAGCAGATCCTCTTTAGCCCCTCCGGAAATTCTCACCGCTTCTTCCCAAATAGATGCCGAGCGGTCACCAGCCAGGTAGTCCTGCACCTTCGCCGTCAAGCGAACCACCTCAAGGTTTTCCGGGCGAATCCGGTAAGCTGACCGGGATTTATCATGCGCTTCGCGGGCATCCTCCTGAGTCGGCTCCCCTTCGAGCAAGGCGTAGGCTGCTTGGGCAAGGTTTAGAGCCCGCCAATCCTTGAAGAAGTCATAGCCGAAATAACCAGCTACCGGGAAGAGGAGGAAGACACAAGTCAGAACTGAAATCAGTACCCAACGTCGCCTTTTCGCTGGCACGGGTTCATCCACGGTCTTGCCTCCCCCGCTGCTTCCGCAGCTCATAAAACTTCATTACACTAAGGGCTTCATAGATCGCGTGTAAACGGGCAAAATAGTAGCCCTCCCTACCGTCTAGAATAGCCCTCTGCCCAATGTAGACCCATAAAAACCGCAGACTGGGTCGAAACGGAAGACGCGCAGCCCAACGCTTCAACCGGCGCTTGCGATTGATTTGCTCCTCGCTCTTGCGGGTCTCCCTGCGGTGCCCCTGCTCATAGGCAACCTCGGCTTCCCAGTTTGAATAGCGGTTGTGCTTTTCGATGAAGGTTTCGACATCCGGAAAGGTAAAATGATCAATCTAAGCATTTAAGCGACCGGAGGAGCCATCCAACAAAACA
>JBJHBN010000394.1:0-3573 GCA_050485505.1 Opitutales bacterium
GTGCCCTGTAAGCACCCGGTCGCCTTCCATGAAATCCGGGTTGGGATCGGCTAAAAAAGCAAATGCCAAGCCCCTCTGGGGATCCACGGATTTTGGAATTAGGGGCAGGCCGAGTTCAGACAGGGTGAAAACCAGCCGGCGTTTAGCCGCTTCCAGCTTGCCCCAAAGCTCCCGATTCTTGCCCACGCTCAGGTCGGGTATGGTTTGGTTCAGGCGACAGGATACGCAAAACCGATCAGAGGAATCCGCGGGTACCAAGCCATTGCACACACCTTCGACTTCATGGTTGAAGCATTTTCGATATCTACGGCTGGAATCGCCGGCGGCCTGCCAGAGCCCGTCAGCTGTTGGCTTGATTGCAACCAGACGGCAAACCTCCCAGTCGAAACCAGCCTCCGTTCCGCAGGCCAGACATCGGTTGTTTTCGAAGAATAACCGCTCGCCGCACTGCCCGCATTTGAATAAATCCATGTTGCTTCAACACATCCTGCTTTCCCGCTGACTGCAAGATTGATTGATTGAGAGCTTCCAGTTAATCGAAGTCCGACGAGACGGCTACCCTTATTTCGTTGGGGCTCAATTCACCAGATAGTCCGGAGTTGGATTGTTTGTGATTAGTTATTCTGATTTGAGAGATTAGCAATTGTTTAAAACAGACATTCTTGTCCTTTTTAAATTGGATAAGATAGTCTTTTTATTTAGTTATTCAGTCGAACTCGTTTTCACCCCTACGCACTATCTCCAGGAATCGAAAATGGAAGAGCCCCTGCAAATTCACCTCGTTTACATCATGGCTTACTGCCTGTTGGGGCTTGGATTTGCACTTGGGCCCTTGCTTATTGCCCATTTGCTGATGGCACGGGGTTCCCGTCAGACGATGAATCGGGTGGGGCAGTTCATCGAATGCGGTGCCGAGCCGATTGGCGACGCCTGGATTCGTTATAGTGCGGTCTACTATCTGTATGCACTTGTATTTGTTGCCTATGCGGTAGCAATTATCTACCTGATCCCGGTAGCGCTTATCTATGACAAGGTTTTCCCCATAAGGGATCTGGTTGCACTGTCTATTTTCCTCGGAATCCTCTGCATGGTTGTCGTTTATGCCTGGAATAAAGGTGTCTTTGAGTGGCTGCGCCGTCCTCCTCCAGCCCGCACGGTTCCGTCTTCAGCGCGAACCCTGAACCCGCCGCGCTCATGAGCTCCAGAAACCCAGCTTCCGAACCAGATCTTTCCTCGGTTGTTAAATTTGCCAGGTTGGACGATTTAGTCGCCCTGGGCCGCGCCAACTCACTGTGGCCGCTGACCTTTGGGCTGGCTTGCTGCGCGATCGAAATGATGGCAGCAGGCGCTTCGCGATTTGATATCTCCCGTTTTGGTGCCGAGGTATTCCGCCCGTCGCCGCGGCAGGCAGATGTGATGATCGTGGCCGGCACGGTCAACCGCAAGATGGCAGATATGATCAAGACGCTCTACGATCAAATGCCCGAGCCGAAATGGGTCATTGCAATGGGCAATTGCTCGATCTCCGGTGGCCCATTCGTCAACCCGGACCAATACTCTGTGGTGATGGGCGTTGATAAGCTCTTTCCGGTAGATATTTACGTGCCTGGCTGCCCGCCGCGTCCCGAGGCTTTGACGGAAGGCATCCTCGCCCTTGAAGAAAAAATAACCGGTCACCGCCGTTGGCCCAAAGTGGAGACCGAATGAGTGCGTTCATCGAAGAGTTGGAAATGTGCTTGCAGGAACGATTCCCGCCAATTGAAAGCGAGCACATCCGTAGCGAAGCGAAAAGCTATGAGGCCGAAGACAGCACCGATGACGCTACAGAAGCACTGGTCACGCATGCAGCTCCCTGTGAATGCATGGAGTTCTTGAAGGTTGGCATTCACCTGAAATTAAGCGTTGAGTCGACACGGGTTGTAGAGGCAACGCGTCTGATGGATGATCACGGCTTCGCGATCGATATGATTACTGGGGTCGACTGGCCGGATGATAATCAACTGGAACTGATTTACGACTTTCTCCACTTTGAGGCCTATGTTCGGGTTGCCGTGCACACCCGCATTCCGCGCGATGAGGCAAAAATCGACAGTCTAACAGCCGTCTATCCGGGTGCCAATTGGCACGAGAGGGAAGCCGCCGAGTTTTTCGGTATCGATTTTTCTAATCACCCCAATCTGATCAACCTGCTCCTGCCGGAGGACATGGAAGGATACCCGCTGCGCAAAGACTTCAAACCCGAACCTTCGCCCTACTGATGGAACTGCCGAGCGTACACGACATCGGAAACCCGGAAACCTTCGTGCTGAACCTGGGTCCGCAACACCCTGCAACTCACGGGGTGCTGCGTATAAAACTCACCATGGATGGTGAGTTTATCAAGGATGCGGTCATCGTCGCGGGTTACGTGCACCGCGAGCATGAAAAGATGGGCGAGAACCGTTTATGGACGCAGTTTCTGCCGAACACAGGCCGAATCGACTACCTGTCGGCCATGATGTATACCCATGCCTACGTCGGTGTCATCGAGCGGGCTTGCGAAATCGAAGTTCCTGAGCGCGCGGAATACATTCGCGTCATTACTTCGGAACTGAATCGCATCTCCAGTCACCTGGTATGGTGGGGAGCCTACCTGATTGATCTAGGTGGCATGACGCCCTTGCTTTACGCGTTTGATGACCGGGAGAAAATTCTCGATTTGCTGGAAGCGCTGACTGGCGCTCGCTTAACCTATTGTTACTATCGGGTTGGCGGATTGTTGGAGGATGTGGATGACAATTTCGTTGAGGGAACGCGTAAATTCGTGAAGGAATTTCGTCCACGGCTGAAAATGTTCCGACGTCTGGTTTCCGAGAATATCATCTTCCGTAAACGGGTTGAAGACATTGGCTACATAGATGCTGAAATGTGTCGCCAATACGGGGCCACCGGCCCGATCATCCGCGGCGCAGGCGTTCCCTATGATGTCCGCAGGGCGGAGCCCTATTCGGTGTATCCGGAATTGAATTTCGACATTCCGTGTTATCAGGAGGGCGACAGCATGGCCCGCTACAAGGTCCGCATGGAGGAGATGGAACAGAGTCTGCGAATCATCGAGCAGGCACTCGACCGCCTGCCGGATGGACCGATCATAGCGAAGGTGCCGCGGGTCATCAAACCACCGCCTGGGGATTACTGTTACGCGACCGAAGCTGCCCGAGGGCGCTTTGAAGTGCGCGTAACAAGCACCGGCAAACCGCAGGCCCACCGGGTGCGCCTGCGCACTCCCTGTTTTGCCAATCTGAGCCTTTTTGAGGAAGCTGCCCGTGGCATGATGCTGGCTGATGGTATCGCCATGATGGGCAGCCTGGACCTTGTCATTCCTGATATCGACCGTTAGCGCAATGGAACCGGCCCGACTGCTATTTTTTCTCCTGGGTGCCGCCGCCTTCGTCGGTCTCAATGCCGCTTATCTGGTCTGGGTTGAGCGCAAGGGTGCAGGGCGCTTTCAACGGCGTGCAGGTCCGACCGAAGTGGGTTATGCGGGCTTGCTGCAGCCGATTGCGGATGCGGTTAAACTGATGTCGAAGCAGC
>JBJHBN010000395.1:0-3573 GCA_050485505.1 Opitutales bacterium
ACTCTCGACGGTCGAGTCGGAATTGCTTGCGGAGGTCTTTGCGGGCAACCGGGTGCCGAGTGGAGCTAAGCCGCTGGCGATGGCGTATGCGGGGCATCAATTTGGAAACTTTGTTGTTCTGGGGGACGGACGGGCAATCCTGCTTGGGGAGCATTTGGACGGGCGCGGACGGCGTCATGACATTCAGCTCAAAGGCTCAGGCTTGACGCCCTACAGCCGTCGGGGCGATGGACGGGCGGCACTTGGACCGATGCTAAGGGAGTTTTTGATTTCCGAAGCGATGGCAGCGCTGGGCATCGCGACTACCCGAAGCCTGGCGGTTGTGGAAACGGGTGAGCCTGTGATGCGGGACGGCTTGCTGCCGGGGGCGGTACTCGTGCGAACGGGGGCAAGCCATTTGCGAGTCGGGACTTTTGAATTGTTTGCAGCCCGCGAAGATATTGAATCGCTCAAAGCTCTGCTCGACCACACAATCGCTCGCCACTATCCGGAGCTGGCCGATGCGCCGAACCCTGCCCTGGCCTTGCTGCGGGCGGTTCAAGAGAGGCAGGCTGAGTTGGTTGCAAGCTGGATGGCAGTTGGCTTCGTGCACGGAGTCCTCAACACCGACAACGTTGCACTTTCCGGGGAAACGATCGACTATGGCCCCTGCGCTTTCATCGACCGCTACGATCCAGCTGCGGTCTACTCCTCGATCGACCGGCGAGGGCGTTACGCCTACGGGAACCAGCCGGGAATTACTGCCTGGAACCTCGCTCGTTTCGCCGAAAGCCTTCTTCCCTTGATTGATTTCGACAGCAAAAAGGCAGTGTCGCGGGCCGAGGAGGCGCTCGAAGCGTTTCCAGACGCAATGGCTTCAGCCTCGTTGCGGCGAATGGCGCAAAAGATTGGCATCGAAATGCCCGAGCCAGCGGATCGAAGACTCATCGAGGACTGGCTCACGCTTCTCGACAAACACCGCCTCGATTTCACTAATGCTTTCCGTGCCCTCTCCGGTGACAACAATCCAGAGCAACAACGCCTTGAGCACCCTGACTTCATCGCCTGGCAAGAGCGCCTGAAGGTTCGCCTCGACTCCTCTAAAATAAGCCCAGCTGCAGTCCAGCAGCTTCGTGACTCAGTAAACCCCTGCCATATACCGCGCAACCATGCCGTCGAAAAAGCATTGAATGCCGCTGTCGAGGGTGATCCAGAACCCTTTAAATGTGCAGTGGCTATACTGCGACGTCCGTTCGATAATTCAATTAGCGACCGCAGGTTCTCAACAACCCCCAACGAGAGCGAGCAAGAATACACCACGTTTTGCGGCACTTGAGGAGCGCATACCAAACGGTTTCGCCAAGAGAGAACGAAGGCGGTGGCGGATGGGCGATAGCCATTAGGGAACAATCCATCTGAATCAGTTCAACCACCAGAGCCCCACGGCCACGGTTGAGGCATAGGCAACCCATATGAGGTAAGGCAGCTGTATTATTCCTGCAAACGAGTGAATGCGCAGCAGTAGCCGAAACCATAGAATCAGGCTAGCAAGCAGCAAAAGAATGACCACTGTCTGGCCGAAGAGCCACTGCAGACCAAACTGCACGGGAGTGTAGCTGAAGTTTAAAATCAGCTGAATCACAAAAGCCCACAGGGCAACCCGCTTTAATGGTGTCTCAAAGCCCTGACGCCATTGGAGACTAAAACTGATCCCCATGAGGATATAAAGCGAGATCCACACAGGCGAAAAAACCCATGACGGTGGTGTCCAGGGAACCTTGTTCAAGCCCGCATACCAACTGTCAGGGCCGGACGTAACAACGAGGCTGGTTAAAAAGGATGCTATCAAAAGCAAGGCTACCACCCAAATACCTCGAAAAACCCACTTAAGCCTGACTGCGGTCTCCGTTGTTTGCATAAAAAGAGAGTGTGAAGTATTTTGCTAAAAGTGCAATCCATCGCACCCCCACTGTCGCGCTGTGCGCCGGGGGCCGTCGCACCTACGAGCGCGGAATCCAATCCATCGCACTCATTCACGTCCATTCGCAATGCGACGGGCGTTTCGGTATTGCGTGCTGAAATGTCGACTCAATTCGCGGGCAAGCTGAACCTCCGAAAGGGCCGAGCGTCGCAACGCATCACGAATCTCCGTTTTCGTCCGTTCGTAATCGATGGCGCTCAGGTCAGAAAGAACGGCAAAGGCACGGTCGGCGTCATCGATGCGGCCCTCAGCACGGGCATTGAGGATAGCCTTCCAAGCCTGTGCCAGCTCATCCCGAACGTCCATGAAACAAACGCGTATCAGGAAACGGATTTCCGTAAACAGCCGGCCAGTCCAATCGCCACGGTAGTGGAAACCTTCGGCGGCAAGGTAGGGATTGTAATCCGGATCGCTGCGGTGGATTTGCCACTCGTCGCGATAAAAGTCCGGGCGAATAGGAGGACGCCGTAGGGCGTATGTTTCCGGACCGCCTGGAGTGCCGACTCTAAAGTTCCAAAGCTTCTGACCTTCCTCGGAAAGCACGTAACGGATGTAGGCGCGGGCAACGGAGTCGTTGCGGGCGCCGCGTAAAAGGCTGATGGGATCGGCCGAGATCGTCGAACCGCCAGGAGGATTATAAAACACAAAACGGTCGCCACCGCCGCGGGCCTCAATGGTCTCCTGCTGGAAGCGTCCATAGAAATCGATGGTCATGCCGGCAGCACTGTCGCCGAGTGACACATCGATATTCGGCTTGGTGGAGCTGTCGGTACAATAGCGCGCATTCGCAGCAATCAACTGGATGACCTGCATACCCTTCACCCAGCCTTCCTCGGCAGCGCGCCGATCCAGCTGCTCCAGATCGGCCGAGGGATGCTCTTCGCGCAGTGTTCCCAGGTGGGCCTGCATCTGCTGCTGAATCACCATTTCAAAGGCCTGGGTCATGGCGCCACTCATGGTTGGGTCGCTGACGGCAATCTGACCAAAGTAGCGGGGGTCCGTCAAATCCGTCCACTGTCGCGGCATGTGCTCGAGGCCGAGCTGTTCTACGACATCCTTGTTGTAGACAATGCCATAACTTGCCAGCACCGCGCCGTGCCAGCGGCCCTGTGGGTCGTAAAACCGTTCGCCGGCAAAGCTCTGTGGAATGCCGGAGGGAATCTCGCCGGGTTCGGCGGCTTCGATGAACCATTCGGGATGCGCATCCAGTAATCCGGAGTCGACTAAATGCCCCCGCGCTGCATGCACAGAGTGGTCGTAGCTGCCGCCGCCAAAAAATACATCGATGCCGGAGCTGACATTGCTTTCGAGAAATGCCCGCCGCGCCTGTTGCACCGCGTTGTCGTCGTCCGGATCGTCAGCATCCTTGGCCTCGATGGCGCCCGGTGCGGCCGCGGAGAGCACCTTCTCGTCCGCCGCGCGGTTCCTGGGCCTGGATGCCTTTGCTTCGCGCTTCGGCGGCGGTCTGGGCGGCCGGCCGGGGCGGGGCAGCAGAGAGGAGGGGGGAGACGACGACGCGGCCGATGCGCCGGCGCGCTCGTCGCCGTCGCTCCCCGCCGTAGCAGGCGAGGGGTAGGCCCAGGCGCCGCGGCATCGGCGCGGTCGCCATGGGC
>JBJHBN010000396.1:0-3564 GCA_050485505.1 Opitutales bacterium
GAATCGAACCGCTCAGCCTTTGTCGGAACCATTCTTCCCGAATGCCCGTATCTGACGGGTCCAAGGAAAAAGCCCAGGTTCCGGACAGGTTGAGGTTTGGTCGCTGTGGTTTAGGTGTTGTGGTATCTGGCATGGGATGGGTGGAATGGAGGATTGGTTGAGGGAGGTAGAGAAAGAGCGACAGCCTTTCGCGGCAGACCTAAGGACTTATAGGCTTTGCATCAGATCACGGGCCAAGGGGTGATTGGGATCGCGTGTGAGTACTTCGTTTAGCAGGGACTTGGCTTCGGCCGAATGACCGAGACCAAGTTCTGCCTGGGCTTGGAGGAAGCGGGCCATGGTGTCCTGACGAAACTGAATATCGTCGTTAAAGACAAGCATGGTTGGCAGGGATGTGGCAAAGTAGTCGATCTTTGCCTCTGTGGTGGCGAGCTCTTTTGCGTATTCCAGAAAATCACTGAGTAGGGCATTGGCTTTGTCGGTCTGGCCGAGGCGGCGCATTGCCAGAGCACTGAAATAGGTCATCTCGGAGAACGAACGCACACTCATTTCCTGAAAGTCGCCGCGGAAACTGGCGGCTTTTTGCCATGCCGCCTGGGCTGCTTTTTCATCACCATCTGCCTGACAGGCGCAGCCGATCCAGTAATAGATGTCGCTCTGGTTGGCCAGAAGGTGATTGGTCTCACTGAGGTTCTTAGGGGGCTGCAGGGCCGATTCGAAATGCTTCCGGGCCTGTTCGGGGTTCTCTTCCGCAAGGGCGTTTTGGCCGAGAGCCAGCCGACTGCGGACGTATTGAGCGAGCACTTGACCCTCACCGCCCTCCCAAGGCTGGAAGGTTCGGTTTTGCAAAATGGCCAGAGCTTTTTCAGGGCTACCCATCTGGTTGTAAAGCGCACAGAGCTCGATCGAAAGGTCATCCCGTTGTTGAACCAGGCTCAGATGGCTTTCCAGAGCTTGCAGGCGCCTTTCGGGCTTCTCGCCCAGTCGTTTCCAGAGCTGGTCGCGCTCGTAGAGGATGCGAGCGTCCTCTGGATTCGCGGCGAGGGCACGGTCGTAGGCCTCACGGGCTTTTTCGGCATCTCCTTGAACGTTGTAGTGGGCGATGCCCAAGTTGCGCCAGGTTATGGCGAAATCGGGATCCAGTTCTGCTGATCGTTCCCACAGGGCGATTGCCTCGTCCCGGCGGTTACGGTCGTAGAGTAGGTTGCCGAGGTAATAGGCCGCGTGTGAATCACCCGGCACTGTTTCGATCGCCTTTTGCAGGATCGCGATTTCTTCCAAGCGCGCAGGGAAGCAATAATCGGGATTGGCTTGGGATGCGGTGGCAAAGGCTTCCTTGGCTTTGTCTAGTTCGCCGAGTTCCAATCGCAGCCAACCCAGGTAGTAGTGGATCAGCGGTTGGGTGCCGAGTGCGCGGGGATCCGCTGCGAAGCTTGTTGGTTGGGCTTCGAGGCGATCAATGGCACGACGATGGAATCCGCAGCGGGTTAAGTCCAGTGCCAAGTCGAGGGCAGTCTGTGGGTCGCGTTCAATTTCTCCGCTGAGCAGATAGCGGGACCAGGCATCGAGTGGGTCCAGTCGCAGGTTTTCACGCAGATCGGCTTCGGCTTCGTCGCCGCGGTCGATCTGGCGCAGGACCATTGCGCGCAGGCAGCGGGCTTTGAGGTGATCCGCATTCATTCGCAGACTACGGTCGAGATGCTCAAGAGCGTTTTCCCAATGGGCCAAACGGCAGTCCAACTCAGCCAGGGCGAAATAGCCGGGTGCCTGCCAGGCATGATTCCAGACTGCCTTGTGAAAGGCCGCATAGGCTTCCTCGTCCCGGTTCAGGTGGCGCAGGCAGAGGCCCAGGTTGTAATAGGGTTCGCCGTCGTAGGGATTCGGGTTGAGCTCAGTCAGGCGTTGGATCGCCCTGTTGAAATGCACTTCCGCAGTTTCGAATTCACCCCGGCGCAGGTGCCAGAGGCCCATGGCATTGTTTGCGCGGGCATCACCCTCGTCACGGCGAAGGGCCTCACGCCAGTAGTCTTCCGGCTTGCGGGTGGCGTGGCGGTACTGATAGAGGTGAAGCCCGGTGAGGTATAACTGCTCGGTGCTGCTGATTGATTTCGGCTGGGGTGGTTCGGCCGCTGGGGGAGGGACCGGTTTGTCGGGCGCTGGTTTGGGTGTGTAGCGGATCAGTTCCCGATTCCCGGAACTGACGCGAATTTCGAGCTCGTATCGCTGACTCCATGATACTTCAACCGGAACAAATACCGGGTTGGAGGGGGACAGGGTGCATTCATGGGAAAGAAGGACCGTCTGATCGCTTTGGCGCCGCACTTCAATGTGAGCCGCTTCGAAGGTTTGAGTGGCAGCAACCGCGAGTTTCAGCCCATGGCCATCAGGGCTAAGGCTGACGGCTGCGTCCAGGTTCGCCTGTTGTGGGACGCCAATTTGCTGGATCGGGTAGAGGGTCTGGGTCCAGGTCTTGGCTTCGCCGGGAGCGAGGAAACTGAAGTCTGGCTGGTTGTCGGTGTAGACACCGGCCATCAGCTCAATGTATGGGGCGTATTCGCCCTTGGCATCGGGATCAGTCAGTTGCCGGTCCCAGGCGTAGCCGAAGGCATGGTTGCCCCAGGTCCAGAGCTTTTTGCCGGGTGAAATGTGGTGGTTGGCGACGTGTACGAGCCCGGCTTGTTGTTTGTGGTCGTAGCCGCCAAAAAAGTCATCCTCGGTATCCATGCACATGTAGCTCGTCGGTACGGGGATGTTGGCATACCAGCCGAGGTCGTTTGGGGCGCTGCTCGGATGGGGCTGGTAGACAGCTTGCGGGTCGATTGGCCGGGTTTTCAACTGCGCGCGCCCGGCATAGTCAACTCCGTAGTATTTTCCTTGGCATAAGGGGAATTCGCTCATGGAGCGCTTGGCGTGGTCCGCAACGTAGGTCACGTCGGTTGGGAAGAATGCCTGGTAGTCGCCGTGCACTCGGGTCGCGATATTGGCCCACCAAAGAAAAGTTTGTACGTTTTCTGTCCGGTTGTGGACCCGTGCTTTGATTTCAATCAAGGCTTTGTTCGGGTATAGGCAAATGCCGTGCATGCCCTTCATCCGGTTCATGGGCTCGTGCTCACTGAGCCAGACAGTTATGCTACCGTCCGTGTGCTTTTCGATCTCAACATCGGTAGGCATGAAGGTGGACGGGCGGTGATGCTGGGGCCAGTTGAACTCGATACCGCCCGACATCCATGGACCGGTTACACCGACCAGCGCCGGTTTGATGACCTCCTGACGGTAGAGAAAATCATAGCCATTGGTCTTGTCGTGACCCATGTGAATGCGGCCACCGATCTCGGGCAGGATTGTTAGTCGGATAAATTCATTTTCCAGATGGATCGCGTCCCATTCCCGGTCCGCTCTTTCCTCCGCTATGCGGTCGATGAAGGGCAGGGGATAGACTCTGCCGCTACTGCCCTGATAAACACGTTTGTCGAGAAACATCGGGTTTTTGTCGGGGCTGGCCGGATTGTAGGTCGGGATGCGCAGGGCCTCTCGGCGGACTGATACAGCTTGCAGGTCTGGGGA
>JBJHBN010000397.1:0-3559 GCA_050485505.1 Opitutales bacterium
GGCTGAGGGCGATCCGCGAATAAAACTGAGCCCATGTGATAAAATCAGCATCGTTCAAGTGATAGATCGCAACCTTGTTTTTGGGATCGCTTTGCAGCGAGCGTTCGATTGCCTGAATCAGGTTATCGATATAAATTCCATTGAATATTCCGTGTCCTGAATCGACTAACCATGCCCGTTCCTGAGCGATCCCCTTGACTATTCGAGCGAACAGAGCGGAGCGTGGACCGTAGACAAGAAAGGGTCTCAGAATGATTACCTCGGTGTCTTGCTGGGCTTGTCCAAAATGAGTAAATATTTTTTCAGCTTCAGCTTTGGCTCGGCAGTAATCCATCGGACCCTTGAGCATGGTTGGACTGTCTTCGTCGCTACCTTGAGGAGGAATCATGCCCAAGCTGACCGCAGAGCTGAGGACTATCAGTTTCCGAGGTTTTGTTGATTTGCAGGCGTTAGAGATTGCCCGGCTCATTTTCACTATTTGATAAGGGTCGCCGAGAGCAGCGTGCACAACCGCATTACAGCCATTAAAGGCTTTCCTTAGGGCTTTCGTTTCGCAAGCGTCTGCAATCTGCGGATTGATCCGAAACTTGGCAATGGAAGCAAGGCTGCCGTAACTACGTGCGATCGGCAAAACGGAGTAGCATTCAGACAACGCCCACTTTTCCATGATTCGGGTTCCAAAGAAACCTGTAGCTCCTGTTAATGCGACTTTCATGCTGTACCCTTTCGTCGCAAGTGATCTGCCCTGGATTGTTCCATATCACTGAACCAAGGACAGAGTAAAGGAGTTCGTTCGCGGTAACACGATTCAATAAAGCGTAGGGATTCTATGCCTGCTTTTGCGGGAACCAGAAGGGGAGACTTTCCACGCTTTGCACGGATTGAGTTTAGTATTTGCAGAGAAAAGCATTGTGGTTCGCTTGGGCAGTCTGATCCATTTCGATTTTTTAACACATTCTTATGAGTATAGGAGCTGTTGTGGGGACTCAGATACAGTGTTTCTGCCATCCCTACCTTCCAAACGACCGTTGCGTCCTGAAACCGGAAGGTATGAGTGTCTCCAGTCGGCCAGTCTTTGCTCATCCAAACGCGTCCGGTCGTGCCCTTCGCATATTTTAAGGTCAGCCTACAATTTGCCTCCAGTCCGCCCATTGCATCATCTGCGTAAGTCCATTCCTCGGGCGGGCCCAGCAGGTATAAGAGTATGTCCATAACATGAACGCCAACGTCGAAAAACACGCCTCCAGCTGAAAGTGCAGGATTAAAAAGGCTGTGGGAGGCTGAATTCCAGCGGTAGTTGGATCCCTCCCGGATCTCGAAATCGAGCAGTTCTCCGTAGATACGATCGCGCTGGATGCGCTGTAATTCTTTAAAAACGGGAAAGAACCTGCGGTATAGTCCGATCGCCAATTGACCCGGGTTTGCCTCTTCAGCGGTTATCATAGCTTCCGCGTCTGCAACTGAATTTGCCATCGGCTTTTCGCACAGCACACTCGCGCCATTCTCTAGGCAGAAAATGCTGTGTTCTCTGTGAAACCCGGGTGGTGATGCTACGATGGCCAGATAATCCTCATTCAGGGTTAAGTGATTGTGTTCCCGATACTGTTTGGCGGAGCGAAAATGTTTTCCAAGGGCTTTCACGTTGGCTTTTATTGGGTCGACGAGGGCCTTTACTTCAATCTCGCCCTGTTGCTCCAACGCTGAAAGGGCCTTGGAATAAAACGATTGGCTTATAGCTCCACAGCCAATAACTACTACGGGAGTTTTCATTGATATTGTTAGGTAGATGGAATTAATCTGGATTCAAACCGCTCCTGAATTTCGTCTGGATCAAAGTACCGTCTAGCGAAGGATTGAGCTAGTTCTGCTTTGTTTCGCCAATGTGTCGGATTCTGAATCTGGGTGCAATAGTCCTGGATAGATTGTGTATCCTCGGGGTGAAAAATATCAGGCCAGTGACATTTTAGGGCCCAGTTGTGAATGGCTGAATCATTGGGGGCGGCAACCACGACGGGAATACCAAGATGCAGGTATTCGATAACTTTACTTGGAAAGCTGCTTCGGATCCAGGGCTGATCATTGCTGTCTGCGGCGTATGCCGCCAGCAAAACGGCGGCATTGCTCCGCAGCCATTCCAGAGCTTCCTGATTGGCGGTGAAAGGAGGCCGCCATTTAATTGGGGTCCTTTTGAGAGCTTCCTCAAGTTTCGGGGTCTTTTCTGCCAGCACGATCAACTGAGTTTTGTTTCGATCCAGTACCGTTGCTATCGAAGCGAGGGTCGCGACTTGGGGATCCCTGACATTGCCCGCATAAATCCAGCTTCGGGGTTTGCCGGGCGAAGGAGAAGGAGGATTCGAGGCCAATTGGGTTTCGCTGATCGGAGGCAACACCTCATCCGCTGTGCCGAAGAATCCATAAGCCTGAGCGAGTTCGGCTGAGACGAACCAGTTCTGTGACGATTTCCGAAGTATCTCGCGGTATCGATCTCTACGATGCTTGTTTGGAGTTGGGAATGCATTGCAATCATCGTGGATCAAACAAGTTAACGGTAAGCGGTTGCGGTGCGCATAGGCAGCACCTGCTTGAGAAAGTGTATCGGAGAAAGCGGACAGATAGGTGAGGACGGCATTCGGTCGACTCTTTCCGATCCAGGTTTCAACTTCACGGCTCCAGAGCCTATAGCGAATTTTCCTTAGCAGTCGGATCGATTCTTTGTAGGGAGGCCAGAGGGCTCTGCGCAACGGAAGGCTAAAAACCGGCCAGCCTTCTGCTCGGCAATACCTTTCATCTTGACCCCAATCTCCGACAATGCTGATTCTCCAGCCATGGGCCTTCAATCGCCGCAGGTGCCTGAGTATAATAATCGCGCTCCCGGCACCTTCCATTGGAGTGTGCCCGAAATAAATGAGAGATCTCATCTTGATAGGAGAGGGTGGGCTATTGGGTCAGAATATATTTTAGACATTTGAGATTCTTCCTCTCGAACGGATTTAAGAAAACCGCTTTGATTGCATTGATTCTGGCAGTTTTCCAGTTGCCTCCTCGGGCGGCTTCGTAGGCCCAGTGTCTTCTCCAATCACTTTTTCGGGAGGTAGTTGGGCCCCAGAGCGGTTGGTTTGTCAGTGGAGATAGGTCATGCTGCTTACGGTAGGGGGCCACCAATTTCTCACGTAGGGGTTGCATATCTCCACGGGTCCGGTTGACGCTCTTCATATGCTGACGATATTCAAGTAGTGGCTCCTCAATATTCGCCAGTTTTCCAAAATTGGATAAACGAAGGTAGAGATCCAGATCTTCGATCCACTGAAACTCTTTGCGATAGCCACCGATCGTTTCGACGGCATTCCTTCTTGCCATCAATGTTGGATGAATAATTGCACCGCCATTGCCGTCCAGTAATTGCTTGAGAATCATTGAATGGTTTGTTTTTGGCTGATGCCTGACCAAACGTCTGCCCTCCGGGTCTGTGAAAAAAACGTCGGTTCCCATCGCAACAACATCCCTGTGTCTGTTTAAAAAAGATACCTGTGCGGAAAATCTGTCAGGCAGGCATACGTCG
>JBJHBN010000398.1:0-3526 GCA_050485505.1 Opitutales bacterium
GAATGACATAGTCGTATTGGTTCTTAAGCTCTTCGATAATCTGCTCCATCCGATAGCTCAGCAACAGCTCTCCCGGTCGCTCCGGATAATTACCGACCGATATCAGGTCCAGGTTTTCATACTCGGTTTGCTGAATAATTGTCTCGAGCCGACGCCCCTGTTGCAGCAATTCGGCGAGTCCAGGCTCATTGGATACATTGAACAATTTAGAGAGATGACCGCGGCGCAGGTCGCAGTCCACCAGAATGGTCCGAGCCGAAGTCAGCGAAACCGCAACCGAAAGGTTGGCGGCCACCGTAGACTTGCCTTCGCCGGGCACGCTGGAGGTGATCAGGATAGTGCGCGGACGGTTTTCGTCCGTACCCATAAAGAAGATGGATGACCGCAAAGTCCGACAAGCCTCGGCAAACAGATGCCGCTTGTCTTTCGCGTGCAACAATCCGTCCTCCTTTTTGCCAATTGATTTTTCGAAAGGGATGGTTCCCAGCACCTGAATGTCAAAGCGACGCTTGAGGTCATCCGCGGACAAGACCCGGGAGTCGAGGAAACCTAACCCAACAATCAGCGCGGCACCGCCAATAAAGCCGGCAAAGAAGCCCTCGGTAATCCGGCGCGAGATCGATTCCTTGATCTCAAACGGATAGGAGGCCCGCTCGAGAATCGTCACAATTTCGGGATCGATCTGCTGACCGGTTTCCAAATTCTGGATTGAGCGAAGTAGATTTTCATACAGATTCCTGGATCGGGTAAGGTTGGCATTGAGGCGCTCAAACTCGGCCGAAAGACGACTGTTTTCCAGTGCTACCACTTCCTGTTCGCTGATAATGATATCCAGATTGTCGAGCTGGCCCTGCAACTGTATTTTGCGTTCGCTGACCTGCTCCAGTGCCTGACCGCGGTAGATCGCCAACAAGTTCCGCGTCCGCGATATCTCCTCATTGAGCTGGATCATGCGCGGGTGGCGGTCCATCAGGTAGATACTGAACTCTTCCCTTTCCGCCCGCAGTTGATCGAGTCGCCGCCTTGCCTGCTGGTAATTCTGCTCCGCCGAAGAGTCCTGCATAATGGTCTCAATCCCAATAATCTCAGGCGTTTGGAAATCGGCATCCAGGCCGATGGTCTCAAGCAATCGGATCTGCGTTCTGATTTCCGCCCGGCGATTTTTCAGTCGGGCCAGATTGGATCCAGCGCTGTCGCCCTGCTCCTGAATAAAAATCAAATTATTGTCCTTGCGGAAATCCACGACCGCGGCTTCCTGGCGCTGAATCTGGTCCTCAAGTGCATCCAGCCGCTCGGCGATGGCCAGCAATGCGCGCTCGGATGTCTCGCCCTTCATTTGCTGGCGGATATTCATGTATTCCTCGATCAGAGCATTCAGATAAGCCTGGGTAAACTCTCTCGAGTCGCCTTGGGCGTTGATTTGGATAACCGCTGTTTCAGGGATCTGCCGGGCACTGACCGAGACTCCGGTGACTTCCAGATTGGGATGGAACGCACGCACCCGCTCCTGTGCTGCCCGGCGCACATCCGGACTTTCGAGAATTATACGCTGGTTCCCGAACCAGTAGCCGAACTGCTCCTGGATGCCCGACACATTGACTGGATTGGCAACAAAGCCCGACAGCATCAACTTCGCGGACGAGGTAAAGGTGGACTCGGTATTCATGGCCTTGTAGCCCTGAAAGAGAACACCGGCAGAAGTTGTCAGCAGCAGAATCCACCAGAATTTCCGCAACAGAATTTTACCAAGGTAGTAGTAGTAATGTAGCCGCTCACCCCAGTCAAACTGGGCTTCCGGGTCATTAAAATCGTAGTCCTTAACGGCCATAGCAGTGGGCTTTTAAATATTATTGCAGGGTTAAAACGCGAACAGCACTTCACGCACGCGGATTATATCGTCGGCCTTGAGGTTGATATCCTCTGAACGACGCCCCTCTTCAAGTATGGCTTTGACATTCACCCTCAGCCGAGTCTGCTCGCCCGGGTTATCTGGATCCTGACGGATCACAATGACATCGCTCTGGTTGGCGAACTGGGCAAAACCACCCGCCCGCAGTATCGCCTGACTCAAAGTCACATCGGCTCCGTCCGCCGGCATTTTGAATTCACCGGGGGAACTGACCGCGCCAGTAATGTAATAATTGCCACCTGCCTGAGCACTTTCGGGGACCACAATAATGTCCTCTGGACGCACAGGCAAGTCGGCCCCGAAATCACCCTCCTCCAACACCCGGCGAACATTGACACGGATTTCTTCGTAGCGGTCTTCCTCTCCTTCCTGTTGGCGACGCACCAAAACGTTGCGCGAGTCGGCGCTCGGCAGGAAACCCCCCGTTTGCAGAATAGCCGAGCTCACAGTCATCACCTGGTCCGCAGGTATATTCAGCGGCCCGGGGCGCGCAACGCGCCCGACAATATTCACCCGGCCCCGCGAGTTGTCGGCATGCTGATGCCGGACCAGAACCGTCGCGCGGTGAAAGAAATCCACTTCCAGCTTTTCTTTGATCCGGAATGCAAGCTCTCTGCTGGTAAGACCTTCCGCCCGAACCAACCCCAACAGAGGGATTTCAACCATGCCTTGATCGTTCACAAACACCAGAGTACCCTCGGCCCGCTCTTCCGCCACCTGATAGACCAAGCGGTCGCCGATGACAATTCGTCGAATGTCATTGAGCAGGTCCATCTGCGTCGGCGTGTTGGCAAATCCCGAGGTCAAAAGCAGGGCAAAACAGAGGGCAAGAAAGGGTAATCTATTCATGGTAACTCGAAGGTATATCAAAACTGATAGAAGACGGAAGCACCAAAAACGTGCTGATCGTAGTCGCGATCATCCCGATTGGAGTCCTTGGTGGAATACTGATAACGCAGGCTAAGACCGGCGTTCGCACCGATCTCCATGGCAAAATCAGCACGGATACTATTGCGGGTATAACGTTCCGCCAAAACACCTCCGGAGTCGCGGCCACGGGTGTGATTTCCGCTCAAGCGCACGTCACCCATACGAAAACCGGTCCAAACGAAGGCCAGTCCATAATTATCCAACACTGTGGTGTTTGCCGTAAAGCCAAACTGGGTGGACCGGGCAACCGTGGCAGTATACGTCAACCGCGGCTCGGGCGTATGCCGTAGCTCCATGGACCAGAGCAAGTTGCGCGGTTGGGAGCTGTCTCCAATATCGCCGCCTGCCGAGAAGCTTTGCCAAGAGTGGGAAACCCGCGACAGCAAATTGATCCGGGGTGTGATCTGTGAATTCATGAAAACTCCGGCGCTCGTGGACTTCCCGTCGTTCAATAAGCCCTGACGGTGTCGGGAACGCGTATAAGCGGCGGATAGACCTCCCGAGAAACGGGTTCCCATCTGACGCTGCAAAAGCCAATCCATCGTTTCCTGAATGCGGCGGGTTGTCTCGAAAAGGTCGTCGAGGGGGTAAATATCGTTTCGCCGCAAGCCCACCTGGGTCACCGTGCGGGAGTTGACGTCCCAGTAGGTCGTGGCAGACACCGTGTTGTCGAGGCGATTATACTGC
>JBJHBN010000399.1:0-3524 GCA_050485505.1 Opitutales bacterium
AGCTGGCCTTGGATCCAGAGACGGCAAAGCCTGACAATTTGCCCTATCCGAACATTGAACATCTAAGGGATTGCATAAAAGAACTCAAAAATCGCTACTCGAAGCCCAATAAGATGGTTATCCGACAGGTGCGTGAGGAAGTTCTCTATCGGACGATACGCAGCGGTTTTTTTGTCACTGAGCCCAATGGAATGCTCTATTACCCATTTCCGGACAGATCGGATTTGGAAACTATCCACTATACTTGGTGGCATTCAGCTTTATCTTCACTTGGAGCTTGAACGACTATGAATGAAACTAGCTTCATTTTTGTGCCGATCGCAGGTTTTCTGGCACTAGCCTTCGCCTTTGTGTTTTTCAAGTCCATGATGCGTGCATCCGAGGGGAGTGAGCGCATGCGAACGATCGCGGGTCATGTGCGAAAAGGTGCTATGGCGTATTTGCGGCAGCAATACAAAGTGGTTGCTGTGTTCTTTGCGATTATTTTGGTGCTTTTTTGTATCCTTTCCTATGGCCTCGGCCTGCAGAATCATTGGGTTCCCTTTGCTTTTATTTCGGCCGGCTTTGGTTCGGCGCTTGCCGGCTATTTTGGCATGAAGACGGCGACCTATGCGTCTGCCAGGGTGGCTCAGGCAGCCTCGGAATCTTTGGATCTGGGTTTGCGGCTCGCCTTTCGCAGTGGTGCGGTGATGGGGCTGGTGGTTGTGGGGCTGGCCCTGCTGGATATTTCCTTCTGGTTTTTGGTCCTGAATCAATTTGTCGACTCGGTGGTGCCGGGGCAAAAGCTGATGATTATCACGACGACTCTGCTGACTTTTGGCATGGGCGCTTCCCTGCAGGCATTGTTCGCTCGTGTGGGAGGAGGAATATTTACCAAGGCAGCGGATGTCGGCGCGGATCTGGTTGGCAAGGTTGAGAGCGGCATTCCCGAGGACGATCCACGCAATCCTGCAACGATTGCTGACAATGTTGGCGACAACGTTGGAGATATCGCGGGCATGGGTGCGGACCTCTACGAGTCCTATTATGGCTCGATTCTCGCAACGGCCGCGCTCGGAGCGGCTGCTTTTATGGCTTTTGGAGAGCGCGTGCAATACATGGCGGTGATCGCTCCTATGTTGATTGCAGCTTTGGGAATTGTGTTGTCCATCCTGGGGATCTTTACGGTGCGCACGCATTCTGGTGCCAGTCAACTCGAGCTAATGTCTGCACTGAACCGCGCGGTATACCTGAGCTCTGGCATGATTGTCCTGGGCTCCGGGATTCTGCTTTGGGGTATGGGATTGCCCAATTGGGTCGGCGTCTGGGTCGCTATAGTCACTGGATTGACGGTCGGCTTGGTGATCGGTCGGTCGACAGAGATTTACACCTCGGCCGAATACCGCCCAACACGGGCAATCAGTGCGGCGGGGCAAACGGGACCGGCAACCGTTGTCATTGCGGGCATGGGGGTCGGTTTTACTTCGACGGTTGTCCCGGTTCTGGCGGTCGCGATTGGGGTGCTGGTGGCCTATGCCGCGGCGGCAGGGGGCATGTCTTTCAACAGTGCTTCCCTGAGCATGGGATTGTATGGCATCGGGATTGCTGCGGTCGGGATGCTGTCCACACTTGGGCTTACCCTGGCAACGGATGCCTATGGGCCGATCGCGGACAATGCCGGTGGCAATGCGGAGATGAGCGGTCTGGGACCTGAAGTCAGGCGACGGACGGATGCATTGGATGCGCTTGGAAACACTACCGCCGCAACAGGGAAGGGTTTTGCAATCGGATCGGCCGCGCTGACGGCTCTTGCTTTGTTGGCATCCTATGTCGAGACACTTAAAATCCGTCTAGTCGACTGGGTCGAGCGCGGACATGCTTTCGTGTTTCCGGACGGGTCTGCGGTGGAAAGCGTTGCAGCGGTGGGGGAGCTGGACCTGTTGCTATTGATGGAGCGGTTCCAGGTAAGTCTGATGAATCCAAAGCTTTTGGTGGGGCTTTTCGTAGGATCAATGATGGCGTTTCTTTTCTGTGGCTTGACCATGAACGCGGTTGGCCGGGCAGCGCAGAGCATGGTGGAGGAGGTTCGCCGTCAATTCCGCGAGATTTCCGGGATCCTCACAGGTGAAGCAGAGCCGGACTATGCCCGTTGCGTCGAGATTTCGACAAAGGGTGCTCAGAAGGAAATGGTTCTTCCCGCATCGATCGCAGTGATTGTGCCGATTGCTGTGGGTTTGATCATCGGTGTCCCGGGAGTGTTCGGGCTTATGGCCGGAGCCTTGTCCACTGGTTTTGTGTTGGCCGTTTTCATGGCCAACAGTGGGGGTGCCTGGGACAACGCAAAAAAACACGTCGAAGAGGGACATTTTGGCGGCAAGGGCTCGCAGGCCCATAAAGCAACAGTTATCGGTGATACCGTGGGCGATCCCTTCAAGGATACCTCAGGGCCGTCCTTGAACATTCTGATCAAGCTTATGAGCATGGTCTCAATCGTAACAGCTGGATTGAATATTGCGTTTACTGCGTTCTGAAGGGAAGTGCGTTGGATTGGCTTTCTCCTCTCCAAATTGCGATTGCCTTCAGCTAAATTCCTCTCTGAATGTGGGGGCATGAAGATTGTCCTCGCATATTCGGGTGGGCTCGATACGTCGGTGCTCGTCAATTGGCTGAAAAATCACTATAACGCTGAAATCATCACTTTTGCGGCTGACGTGGGTCAGGAAGAAGAGTTGGATGGCTTGGCCGAGAAGGCCAAGAAGACGGGTGCCAGTGCGCACTATACCGTGGATTTGGTGGAAGAGTTTGCTTCCGATTTCATTTATCCGATGATGCGGGGCAATGCGATCTACGAAGGCCAGTATTACCTGGGTACTTCGATCGCGCGTCCGCTGATAGCGAAGGCACAGATTGCTATTGCGCGGGCTGAAGGAGCGGATGCAGTGGCCCACGGTGCTACAGGTAAGGGGAATGATCAGGTGCGCTTTGAGCTGACTTATGCGGCGTTAGCACCGGACCTGAAGGTGATTTCCCCATGGCGCATGGCGGAGTTCCGCAAGCAGTTTCCCGGTCGTAAAGAGATGCTCGAATACTGTCAGAAGGAAGGTATCCCGGTTGAGGCATCGGCCAAAAAGCCATACTCCATGGACCGCAACCTGCTGCACATTTCCTACGAAGCGGGTATCCTTGAAGATCCTTGGTTTGATCCAACTACGCCGGACAACAAGGACATGTATAAGTTGACCACGGATCCGGAAGACGCACCCGACACACCCGAATACGTCGAGCTGGAGTTTGTGAAGGGTGACTGCGTTTCCATCAATGGTAGGCAGATGAGCCCGGCCGATTCCCTGAAGGCACTCAATCGCCTGGCGGGCAAACACGGTATTGGTCGTGTTGACCTGGTGGAGAACCGTTTTGTAGGGATGAAGAGCCGCGGGGTTTATGAAACACCGGGTGGAACGATTTTGCTGCATGGCCGCAAGCAGGTGGAGAGCCTGACGCTCGACCGCGATCTGGAGCATTTGCGTGACAGCCTTATCCCGAAA
>JBJHBN010000400.1:0-3522 GCA_050485505.1 Opitutales bacterium
GGGTAATTTCCGCGATGAGACGATAACGATGCTCGCCGGCGGCGGCATTCCCGACTACGATGACGGCCACATTGTCACCGCACCGGTCAATGAGAGTGGTGTCAACGAATGGAACCTCTACGGAGTCGGTGGCAATGTCTGGGAGTGGACAAACGGGCCCGCCGGCAGCGGAGGTGTTTTACGCGGAGGATCCTGGAACACCGCATCAAGATCCGTCCTCAGCATTGACTATCATTACCCTGCCGATCCAGCCAGCCGCAACCGCAACCAGGGATTCCGTGTGCTGCTCTCCGCCGAATGAGCATGCCGAAAAACCCGCAACCAAAACCATATCCAATGAAATCAGCATACATACCCTTCCGCTGGCATCCCCTTCCAGCTTTCGCTCTGTGCGTCGGCGTTGTCGCCGCTTATGTCAACGCCGGCCCGATACCTTATTATAAAAATGATCTTGAATTCGAAACCTCGCTCCCATCCCCGCACGGTGCGGCGTTCAGGGTAATCCACAACCTCAACGCTGAATACGCCCGCTATCCGTTGTTCAGTCCGGACAGCAGCAAAGTAATTATAAGCAACTACAAAATATTTGACGTAAAATCCGGTGACGAAATCACCCGCTTGAGCCCAGACCTGAATGCGACCCGCACAAACCGAAGTTTTTCCCCGGATGGTGATTATTTCTTTTTCGAAGGTAGGAACACACTACAGGTTTGGCACACCAAAACAGGCAGGCTGGAGGCAGAACATACGATAAACAGGCTTCAGAGGGTTGCCGGACCCTATGCATTTTCAACTTCGTTTCCCGAGCAAACAGTCACTGTCCACAATGCCAGAACAGGAGCGAGGATCAGTGTTTTACAAGGCTCGGAAGGAGTCAGTCGGATAGCTATTTCCAGCGACTTGAGCAAGCTCGCAATGAGGGGGCCAGGCGACCTGGTCAGGGTTTGGGACGTTCAGACGGGTGCAATTCTTCACACCTTCCGCGTCGACTCCCTGTATTTCCCCACCCACTTTTACTTCTCCAACAACGGCGATTACCTCGCAATCAGCGGGATGCGTCGCGCAAGATCATCCAGTGGCATAATAAACACAGTTTGGCATCTGCCAAGCCAGCGCCGCCTTCTCGATTTCCAAATACCCGGTTACGGATTCGGAACCTTCTATTTCTCCAAAGACGACCGCCACCTGATACTCAGCCCCGGGCATTCAGCCGAACCTCTTCGGGAGACAATGATCTGGCGTCTTGACGGTTCGCAGGCAGAGGAGATCCATCGAGTGAGGAGCCAGGCCGCCATATTCACTCCGAACCCCCGCTTTGCTCTTATTTTCCATCAACACCCGGACAATTACTTGCGGCGAACCAACCACGACGAACCGGATTATCAAGAGGTTTTTGATCTTGAGAGCCGCGAGGTCGTTATGCTTTTCATGGCGGAAGATCCCGGCCTAATACTGGGTTCAGACTTTTCTCCCAATGGCCGCTATGCGATGAGTGATGGCAGCGGCGAAATCCTCGAAATGATTTTTTTAGGGGGCAGGGCACGTATCGGCGATGATGTGGTCGACTGGGACACAGCCGGAGACGAACCCGATGAATGGCCGCGTATTGTCCCGGAAATTGAAATCCTGCCGACAGCCCCATCCTGGGCCGACGGAAATGTCAAACTGAGACTTTCTGTTAGCAATGAGGGCCGAGGGCCTGCATATGGACTTGCAGCCCGGGTTCACACAGAGCCCGAAGCTCTGTTCGGTCCGCAAGCTTACCCTGTCTTTCTCGGCAATCTCCCTCCTGGCGGGGCCATTGAGAGAA
The DNA here is from genome assembly GCA_050485505.1 of Opitutales bacterium. Lineage (GTDB taxonomy): Bacteria > Verrucomicrobiota > Verrucomicrobiia > Opitutales > Oceanipulchritudinaceae > JAFIGG01. Next base: position 1,811 of record JBJHBN010000400.1, read on the forward strand.
ACATTCTGCTACCCATCAGCGAGCCAATGCTCGAAGGCCCGGTGCGCTATCGAATCGAATTTATTGATGTTTACCGGGCAGCGCCCCGCGACATCCATTTCGAACACGCGCTCTTTTCCGAAGAACCTCTGCCGCTGCAATTCAACCTGAGCTGGCAAAGCGATAATGGGGAAACAAATGGCCCTCTCTCTCCGGGAGACGTGGTCGATCTGCAATTTCAGATACATAATCTTTCGCAAGACTCAGAGGCCGACCTTGAGGTGGCCTTTTCCCTCCCCGACGACCCCGATTTAGGCATCGTAGGTGAAAATACCTTTTCCTTAACTACGCTGCCTGCAGGCTCTTCCGAAAGCCTGTCATTGCAACTAGGGATTCGCCCGCGATTTAACAGCGGGCAAATTGAGCTGACAGCAATTGTTCTGGATCGCTCACAGAACCAGCAGGTCCGGCAAAGGTCGCTCATACCGGTGGCACTGGAGTGACGACTATCAGTCAAAACCAAATCAGCCCCCCCCGCGCTCGGGGCGATCGCGGCTACGTAGGTGCGGCGGCCCCCGACGCACAGGCGGCGTAATAGGCAGCGGCGGACGAGGGCGTCCACTCCGGAGCGGGCGCGCCCCGCGCCCGTAGCAGCGTAATTCGAGCGTTGTTTTTGACCCTTTTGTGCATTTTATCGGCCCAATTCAATAATCTTATGGTATTCTATGAATAGCGTTTTTATTTCGATTAAAATCGTAATTTCTTCTTGTTTGCTGGTTCTTTTGTGGTCATCTTCTACTTCGTTACGTTTTACGCTCTGGAATTTAATTCGATGAATTTCAATTAATATCGCTATTCTTTGGATAGAAATCCACTTGTAAAAGGAAAGGCGCTCTATTTGCCTATCAAAATCGACTCATGGCTTTAATCTACGGATCATCCGATAAAAATCGATCGGCGGAGATCATCCGCAAGGTGAAGGCGGGCAAGCTGCGTAAGCTGGCGCCCAAGTTGTATACAGATGATTTGCGAACCGCTCCCGAAGAGGTGGTGCGTCGGCATCGGCTGGAGGTTGCGGCACACTTTTATCCGGGCGCGGTGATCAGTCACCGGTCGGCGCTGGAGGGGACTTTGTCACCGGCTGGAAAACTGCATTTGAGTTTGCCGGGAACGGCTGCGCCTGTGCGCAGGCTTCCTGGCTTGGAAATCCGGATCTGGAAGGGGCCTAAGGTACAGGATGGGGATGTTGCGATTACTTCGTCAGGGGAAGAGGAGCTATACACTGCGAGTCAGGCAAGGGCGGTGTTGGAAAACTTTCAGATTGCGCGGGCGCGTGGAGATGATGAATCCAAAGTCCTGTCTCCTTCCGAGCTGGAAGCCTGGTTTGACCGCAAACTACGGGTCAGCGGGGATGGTTGGCTCGACGACCTCAAGGGCAGGGTCACTGCTCTGGCGGCTAGCTTGGGCTGGGAGCGTGAATGCCAGGCCTTCGAGTCATTCGTAGCGGCGATCGAAGGCAGGCCTTCTGCTTACCGAATAAAGACCGATTGGATACAAGCAAGGGCGGACGGGCATCCCTACGATCCGGAACGGATCCGGCTCTTTGGGGAGTTGAAGGCTCGTCTGGCGACCGAATCGTTCAGGGAGTTGCCTGCGCCTCCTGCAGCGGAGCTCGAGAACCGGGCCTTTTGGGAGTCCTATTTCTCCAACTTCATCGAAGGAACCCGTTTTAC
>JBJHBN010000401.1:0-3520 GCA_050485505.1 Opitutales bacterium
ACCGACCGCACCCCCAATCTATCCATCCGCGCGGGTGTATTTGGCGACGAAACCCTGTCCCGCCAATTCTACGACAGGATTCGAGCCCGGCTATAGCGGTACGGAGTAGCTTGTAGCCTCAGCGGAACCCTCGGCGAGGCTTCCCTACCCAATTGATGGAATACGAATCTTCCATCGATCCAACAATCCAATATTCGATCCCTTCACCCCACCAATTCACTATTCTTCAGTCTTGACAGTGAACACTCGTCCATTATATACGTTTGGTTACTATGAAGGCATTGACGTATCGGCAAGAAGAGGTGCTGGGATATATCCAGTTGCATATGCGGGAAAACGGCACTTGGCCGAGCTTCCGGGAGATTGAACGGCACTTTGGCTTTAAGAGCACCAATGCCGTTATGGGGCACCTTCGGGCGCTTGAGAAGAAGGGTTATATCAGTAGGGTTGCCGGACAGGCGCGGACCTTCCGCATCAATTGCGAGCTTGAAGACGATGCGATTCCGGCCAATGCGATCAACGTGATAGATATCCCCCTTTATGGCGCCATTGCGGCTGGTTATCCAGACGGGGTTGAGACAGGCGGCGAGATTGGTCGGATGCAAATCGATGCGGAAACGGCCGGAATTCGTCATTCCCGCCGTTCCTTTGCTCTTCGGGTGCGCGGAGAGAGCATGATCAACGCGGGCATCCACGACGGCGACACGGTGATCATCGAGCAATGCCTGCCCCGGGACCGCGACATCGTTGCAGCTCTGATCGACGGAGAGACGACCTTGAAACGTTTCATTCAACGCTCGAACGACTCCCCCTACCTCAAGGCTGAGAACCCCGATTATCCAGAATTGTATCCGGTTTCAGAATTAGTGATTCAAGGGGTTGCGCGCGCGGTGGTTCGCCATCTTTAATAGAGGGAATGACACCTGAAGAAGCGACGCGTTACAGTCGGCAGATAATACTCCCGGATTTTGGCACCGAGGGCCAGGACCGCCTTAAGCGATCCAAAGTACTCGTTATCGGCATGGGAGGCCTTGGAAGTCCGGCCAGCCTCTATCTGGCAGCAGCCGGCGTCGGAACCCTTGGCATCTGTGATTTCGATAAGGTCGACCTGACAAACCTGCACCGCCAAGTGCTGCACGGCACCGAGTCCGTTGGGCGATCCAAAATTGACAGTGCCCGCGAGCGCTTGCGGGACGTCAATCCGGAAGTCGAAATCCGCGCCCACACGGAGGGAGTCACCGTAGACAATGCAGTCGAGATGTTTCGTGAATACGACATAATCGTCGACGGCAGCGACAATTTCCCTACCCGCTACCTCAACAACGATGCAGCCTACTTTGCTCGCAAACCATTGGTTTACGGCAGCATTTTCCAATTCGAAGGACAGCTGACGGTTTTCCATCCTGCGGAAGGCTCCCCCTGCTACCGCTGCCTGTTTCCTCAAATGCCGGAACCGGGCACGGTGCCAAACTGCGCGGAGGCTGGCGTATTGGGCGCCTTGCCGGGAATCATCGGCTCTCTACAGGCGATGGAAACCATCAAGTGGATCACCCGCAGTGGCAAAGCGCCTCTGGGTCGCCTTTTGGTCTACGATGCCCTGCGCACCCGCTTTCAGGAAGTCTCCATCAAACCCGATCCAGACTGCCCGCTCTGCGGAACGCATGCGGGCATCCAATCCATTCAAGCGCAAAACTATGAATGGGTCTGTGAAGCGCCCGTAGCCGACTCTATGAGTGATTCTGAATTAGCAATGGAAATCAGCGTAGCTGAATCCAAACAAAAACTCGATGCAGGCGCCCAGCTGCTTGATGTTCGCGAAGCCTTTGAGCGCGACATCTGCAGAATTGAAGGCGCTCATCCCATTCCAATGAAAGAGATTCCACACCGTCTCACAGAACTGGATAAGAGTCGGCCGCTGGTAGTCTACTGCCATCACGGCATGCGCAGTCTGCGGGCTACCCAGTATCTACGCGAATGGGGATTCGAAAAGGCCCAAAGTATGATCGGAGGCATTGAGGCCTGGGCGAATGAAGTCGAGCCCGATATGCGGCGCTATTGAGCTTGTTTGAGCGACCAGTTGTAGCCTGAATCATTCCACTTCAGGCTCTTCCAGTTCGATAGTGTATTCCGGGTCCATGCTCGGCAGAACCTCGGATTCCACGGGTGCCGATATCTGCCCAAGAACCAGAGCGCGGGCTTCTTCGGTGGATAGCTGTTCCTCGAGCGCAGCGAAGGCGGTATCCGGATCGCGCAAGATCCAACTCCTGGCAACCAGCATTTCATAATACACACGGCTGTCCGGGTTGCTGATCACCTGCGCCCAGCTCAAAGCTGCCTGTGGGTTTCGGTCCATGACTTCGACCACCAATACCTCGATGGCGGCGTCCCAGTCAGCACTGGCTGGTTGAGAGTTCAACCACTGTGAGAGAGGCACTGGCCCGCGCGCGGATACCCAGCTGTCGGCGGCCAATTGAACCATCGCCCGGCGCTCTGCTCCGGAGGGGCGTCGCTCCAGCCAGTTCATAACCGCTTCCGGCTCCTCCTGCGCCCAGCTCCGAACTACCGTTTCCGCAAGGATGTCTGCCAGTCCTTCCGGTGCCTCATCTTCGATCCAGACCAGGGCTGCACGGGGTGAGCGAGCACTCATGGCTTCGCCCACCATACGTACCATTTCAAGCTGCAGCCAACCTGAAGGCAGTTCCCCAACCCAGTTCAGCGCCTCCTCAGGTGGCAGCGCCTGCATCAATCCATCGGCAAAAGAAAGCCAGGCCGCATCTGCGGCCCGATGGTCTTCAGGCAGCTGGTGCAACATCGAAAGTGCATCGTCCGGATGGAAGCGAGTGATCTGCCAGATCAATTCAGTTATCCGTGTCCCCGTTCCTTCGTTCTGCCGCAGCCAGTGCCAGGCATCGCGCGGACGCGTCTGCACCCAGCCCGCGAGAACTGCATTGATGTAATGTTCTTTCTCGAACGGATCTTCGATCCGGTTTGCCATAGCCAGCGCACTGCGGCCGTCAGTGCGCCCCCACTGCTCAAAAAAGATACGCAGGGCCAGGTCGCGGTTCACGCTTGAAGGCTGATCCAGGAGAAACTGTACTCCGGAAATGCGTTTCCGTGCTGGCACTCCTTCTGCGATGTATTCGAACGCGCGTTCACGCCGGAAGACCGCCGGCTCATTCAAGAGAATCGTCAAGGCCCGCTCCAGTTGGTCGGGAAAGCGATCCCGGTTCGCCATCGACATCATTTCCCCGTAGTCCAGCGGCTCGCCCAACAGGCGCTCAATCACAATACCCAGTTGTCGCAGCTCGAGACTGTCGTCCTCCCGGCTGTGATCGGGATCCAGGTGAAAGGCAAAAGCCAGAAACAAACCCAGGACAAAAACGAGCCCCAGTGAAATTAACCAGGTGAGCCCCAGTGCCAGCGGTGTCAGTCGACTGCGTTTCATTTCGGCATTTCCTTTATGTAGAGGTCGCGCTGCGGATAAGGCACTTGGATGCCTGCATCCCGTAGATGTTTCCAG
>JBJHBN010000402.1:0-3511 GCA_050485505.1 Opitutales bacterium
CTTCCAGAATAGGTCGTGATTGAAGTGGCCACCGCCGTTGTTACGCACAGAAGTGTTGAACTTCGAGACATTTTTCATCACCTCTTCGATGCTCATATCGGCCAGTTCAGGGAAGTCCTCGATAGCATTGTTCAAGCCAGCCGTCTGGCCACCGTGGTGGCGCTTGTGGTGGATCTCCATGGTCAACTGGTCAACATAAGGCTCCAGTGCAGCATAGTCATACGGCATCTTGGTCAGTTTAAAGGGGCCATTGCTTGCCGGAGCATCGCCCACTGAGCGATGGTGGTTGGCAGCGAGTTTGGAACCCGCGAGTGTGGTGCCCAGCAGGGCGGCGACAGAAAAAATGAAATTACGGCGATTGGCTTGGATCATAGAACAAATGTTTTGGGTGTTTACGAAAAATTGAGACAAGTTCGGAATATAGAGGATTTTATCCGATTCATCAAGGCTCAGTGGTCTTTTCAAATTATTGCACTTCGACAGATTCCGTGCATGCTTCTATTTCATGTTTGATCCCGTCACGGTTGTTTCTGATTTCATCCGCTTTCCCAGCGTTTCCACTGACCCCGCTTTTGCCGAGGGCATGGTAGGTGCCCGCGATTACATCGCCAATCTCCTAAAATCCATGGGGCTGGAGGTCGACATACTCGAAACACCCCTGCACCCCCTCGTACGCGCCCGCCGCACCGGCCCCGAAAACTGGCCACACATACTGGTTTATGGCCATTACGACGTACAGCCTGCGGACCCGCTTGAACTCTGGAGTTCTCCGGCCTTTAAACCTGAGATTCGCAATGGCCGTCTCTATGGTCGCGGTTCCGCCGACAACAAGGGTCCCATGATGGTGCACATCGCCGCAGCCGCCCGCTTGCTGGAATCCAATCCCGACGCACCGATCCGCTTCACCTTTCTGATTGAAGGAGAAGAGGAAATCGGCAGCCCAAGTTTCCCGGGGATCCTGGAGCGATACAAGAGTGAGCTGAAGGCGGACTTTGTCCTACTTTCGGATACACTCAGCCCATCCACCGAACAGATTGCCATTACAACAGGACTGCGAGGACTGACGGCCCTTGAGGTCGAAGTCATCGGCCCACGCAGCGACCTGCACTCCGGCATAAACGGCGGCGCGGTCTACAATCCGATCCAAGCCCTCAGCGAAATCCTCGCCAGCCTGCACGACGCCAACAACCGGGTCACTGTACCCGGTTTTTACGACGACGTTATTCCCGCCGGCGACTGGGAACGCTCGGAGATCGCGCGCATTGGCTCGGCGGAGGACTACGCGAAACAGCTCGATATCGAAGCCTTTCACACCATCGACGGAATCAGCCCCTTCGAAGCGACCCGTCTGATGCCAACACTTGAGTTCAACGGCATCACCGGCGGCTATCAGGGCAAGGGCGACAAAACCATCGTCCCCAGCCGTGCCTCCGCCAAGATCACCTGCCGTCTGGTCGCAAACCAGCAGGAAGAAGACATTCTCAACAAAGTAGTGCGCACACTGGAGGAACGTTGCCCCAAAGGCATCCGCATGCGCATCCACCGCGGCAAGGGAGGTCCTCCCTACCAAGTCGTACCACCGGACCGCGACAACACTCCAGCCGACCAGAACCCGCATCTGGCCCGCGCCTTCCGGGCGGCCGACAAGGCCATCGCCACACATTTCCCACAGGCCCCACTCTACCTCCGCGAAGGCGGCAGCATCCCTATCATCGGTCAGATCAAAAACATCCTCGGCATGGATTCACTGATGATTGGCATGTTCACCCCTGCGGACAACCTCCACGCACCCGACGAAAGCTTCGACCTCAAAATGTTCGAGCGTGGCATCGCCGCCAGCGAACAAATGCTTCGGGAACTAATCACAACAAGGTAGGGCGGTTTCGCCGAAACCGCCGCTGAGCATCCACGAATTTACTGCTCATCCACCGGCAGTCTCGGCGAGACTGCCCTACCTCCTACTCCGGGCTGCGCCCGGAGGTCAGAACGGGATATTATCGCCCGGATCTTCGGAATAATCGGTGGGATCTTCCGGATCGGGATTACTGCTATCGGCAGCCGCGGCCTTGGCGCCTTTATCGATACGCCAGCCGCTGAGGTCGGTAAAAAAGCGGCCATTGTATTCGCGTCCACGGATGTCAAAGTGCACCGTTACAGCCTCGCCCTCCGCCAGGTCGTCGAGCATTTCGGCCTTCTCCTTCAAGAAATCGATTTTGATATCCTGAGGATAGCGCTCATCGGTCGTCACCACCAATTCGCGCTTGCTGAAACCACTCGGAAAGGTTTGCAATTCAAAGACCTTTTTAACGGAGCCACTCAATTCATAAGACATGCTCCCAAGGTAGTGCGACTTCCTTCCGAATTGCTAGTTGAAAAATTAGAAAAATGCAGCAACACCCCTGAGTCCTACTCCGCATCCGGCAACAGCGCGACCTTGCCGGATGCCCAGACGTCGTAGGCGAGAGTTTTGTCCGAAGGATGTTTGGACATCCGCACCACACCTCCGGCCGCCTGGATCAGGGCCAGTCCACCGGCGACATCCCAGAGACGAATAGCGGACTCGTAATACACATCGAAACGGCCACAGGCGACATAGGCCAAAGCAAGGGCTGCAGAGCCGATCATGCGAACCTTTTTATACTGCTGAACCTGACCGATAAACTGGTTCAGTGTCGCAGCAGACTTCTCCATACCAGCGGGAAAGCCGGTCTGCAGCGAAGCTTGTTCGCGCGATTTGGCCCAATGCGGTCGAATCGGATCCCCGTTCAGCCAAAAGCCTTCAGCGACAATGCCGCTGAAACACTCATCGCGGTTAAAGTCGTAGACCACTCCCAGAATTGGGGTCTCGCCACGCATAAGTCCAATGCTGACACAGCAACTCGGCACCCCGCGCAGGTAATTGTGAGTGCCGTCGAGCGGATCGACCACCCAGTAAGGCTCGTAGCGCCCCGTCAAGCTGGCGTCACCGCCCTCCTCTTCACCCACCACCGGATAAGGCGAATCCCTCTGAAGTCGCTCACGAATGCGTTTTTCCGATTCCAGATCCGCCGCCAATTTGACATCGCTGGCATCCTGAAAATGCACCGCCTTCAATTCACTGCCGGCACTCGACAAAATACGCCCCGCTTCCCGCGCAGCCCCTTCGGCCGCCGACAACAATTGACCATAATCGCTCATACCCCCGAAGCTGAAGCTTCTGCCAAAAAACACAATTGGAAAGAATCGAACGCGGAAGTCAAACCCATCGCACTCCCTATTGCCGCGCTGTGCGCCGGGGGCCGTCGCACCTACGTAGCCGCGGTCGCCCCGAACGCGGAAGTCAAATCCAACGCACTCCCTATTGCCGCTCTGTGCGCCGGGGGCCGTCGCACCTACGTAGCCGCGGTCGCCCCGAACGCGGAAGTCAAATCCAACGCACTCCCTATTGCCGCGCTGTGCGCCGGGGGCCGTCGCACCTACGTAGCCGCGGTCGCCCCGAACGCGGAAGTCAAATCCAACGCAGGCCCGATGG
>JBJHBN010000403.1:0-3510 GCA_050485505.1 Opitutales bacterium
TCCTTGAACATCTGGCCGAATCCTACTTCGAGAATTACGCTGTCATAGCATACGCCCACGATGTGGAAGTAGTGCGGGGAGAAAAATATCGGTGAGGTTTCTCATATTCCTTCCAGATGAGAACTTTAACCAAAGAAATGCAGAGGGCCCTGACCCCTGTACTTGCGTTGAAGCTTTTGAAGGAGGGAAATGAGCGCTTCACCAGCAATAAGAGACTCAATTTAAACTGCAAAGAGCAGGTAGAAAAAACGTCGGACAGGCAGTATCCGTTCGCGGTAATCCTGAGCTGTATGGACAGCCGAACGCCTTCCGAACTCATTTTTGATCAAGGTATTGGGGATGTCTTTAGCATACGTATTGCCGGCAATATCTGTAATTCAGACATTCTGGGCAGTATGGAGTTCGGCTGCAAAACCGCGGGCGCAAAGATCATTTTGGTTCTTGGGCACACGCAATGCGGGGCGATCAAAGGGGCTTGCGACCGAATTGAAATGGGTAGCTTCACCGGCTTGCTGTCTAAGATCAGACCGGCGGTCGAAGAGGAAATCGCAACGAAAGAAAACCGCAGTTCGAACAACACCCAATTTGTCGACAATGTTGCAGCCATTAACGTGAGGCGAACCGTCCAGGCGATAACAGAGCACAGTTCTATTCTGCAGAAGATGATTGAACAGGGTGACATAGGTATTGTTGGAGGTATTTACGATGTTTCATCAGGCTTCGTAAGCTTTTTCTCCGACACGAAAAGCTCCGCCCTGTTATCCACCCAGCAATTCGCCTCCGGCACCAACCCAAAGCGATAATACCACCAGGTCGCTTCTGGGAATAGCCTTAGATCCATTGTAGCGAAACAGCGAGAGCGTTTCGGAGCCCCAGCAGAGGTTTTCTTTTCTTGCAAATGAGACCAAGTATCTTTTTGGGTTGTGGCTTCTTTGTTGATAACCATGAGCACCGAAGCCTGCTGCAAAAGAGATTCTCATTCTTTGCCGAGCCTGAATGGACGGCGGCTTGCGGTTAGGAAGTTTTCCCACGCGGAGATTCCCGCAGGGGCATTGATGCCGCATCGGCACGATTTTTTTGAACTGTTTTGGATTCGGCAAGGTCATGCGTTACACAGACGCGAGGGGGCCGAGCACTTCATCGAAGCAGGTTCCCTGGTTTTTGTGAATGTTGGTCAACTGCATGCTTGGACCTTTTCGGATGACATTGAAGGCACAGTTATCTTTTTCAGTCCGGAGTTGCTGGTATCCGGTGGGGTGACGGGGCATCATCGCTTGTCCTTTTTGCCTGGGACGGAGACTCCACCGGTAATACCGGTTCCCGAGTCAGAGCGCGGTAATATCCAATTTCTTTGTGAGCGCATTGCGGCTGAGCAGTCCGGTGCGCTGAGTTTCTGCAACGAGTGTTGCCGAGCCTGTCTGGAGCTCTTGCTGATTGAGATTGGTCGCCATGCTCAGGCCAATGCATCCGAACCGACGCATGGACGCTCGCAATGGGTCCGGGATTTTTTGGATTTACTCGAACATCACTTCCACTGTTGGCACCGGATTCAGGATTACGCTGAACAGCTGCAGATATCTACTTCATCGCTGAGTCAGGCCGTTCAGATGGAAACCGGCAAGACTCCAGCCTTTCTTATTCGTGAACGGCGTCTGCAGGAGGCGCGTCGCTTGCTTGAGCAGACGGATCTTAGCATCGGTGAGATTGCTTATGAGCTGGGCTTCAAAAGTCCCTCCAATTTTGGACGCTTTCTTCGCAGCTACCTGGGGCTTACACCCGGAGAAGTGCGTCAGGGAAAGCGTGTGGCTCTGTGAATTGAACATTCTTTGCAGTTTTTGGACAGACATCCACCTTGAAGAACGACAGGAGAATGGGTCTCATTTGCGAACAAATTATGAGATACCGTTCATATATCTATTCCCGCGCAGTGCTGCCTGCCGGGTTGTGCTTGCTGCCAATTCTTGCCAATGCCCAGTCTGGCAACGCTGAAACCCGCCGGGTCGATCTCGGCACGGTTGTGGTCTCGGCTTCCGGCTTCGAACAGAGCATCAACGAGGCACCCGCCAGCATCTCTGTCGTTTCCCGACAGGATTTGGAGGAAATGCGGGTTTCCAGCCTCGCAGAGGCCCTTGGAAATATCGAAGGCCTCGATATCGGGGGCTCGCTGGGCAAAACTGGTGGGCTGAGTATCAGCATGCGCGGCATGCCGACTGACTACACCTTGATCCTCATCGACGGCCGCCGTCAGAACGTTGCAGGCAATGTGACGCCCAATGGTTTCGGAGGCACGGAAACCCATTTCCTGCCGCCACCGTCCGCGATCGAACGCATCGAGGTGATTCGCGGGCCGATGTCCACGCTCTATGGCTCGGATGCCATGGCCGGGGTAGTCAATATCATCACCCGTCGGGTCAACCGCGAGTGGGGAGGCAGCCTGAGTGGCGGCGCTACCTTGCAGGGCGACAGAGAGTTCGGCAATATCTACTCAACGGACCTGTTCGCGAGTGGGCCACTGGTCGCTGATAGACTTGGTTTGACTTTGCGTGGCAGTTATCAGAACCGGCGGGCTTCGGATTTGACTTACCTCGATGAGAATGGGGATCCTCTGGAAGTAAGTAAACGCGGTCCAAGTCCGGTTAAGTCAGAAGTTTCCACATTGGGGACTCGTCTGGATTTTGTTCCGTTTACGAATCATGAGCTTTGGTTTGACGCCGATTTCTACTGGCAAACTTATGATAATCGGGACGCCCAGTTGGGAACTCTAGGTGTTAGGGGCTATAGGGAAGAGCAGAAGTTTAACCGCAATCAGCTGACTCTCGCCCACGTCTGGCGTTTGGATTTCGGTCAGCTGGAATCGAGTATTATGCGCAATACCACCGAGACCATCGGCCGAACGATTCCAGATGGGACACCTGGTAAAGAGCCTGGGAGTGACCGGACTCTGGAAAATGAAAACTGGGTTCTGGATACCAAGCTCACCGCAAATATTCAGACCCATACCGTGACGGTGGGTGGTCAGTATTGGGATGCTGAAATGGTGGATGGAGTGGCTGTCGCGCCTTTTGAACACACCCAATGGGCTTTGTTCCTGGAAGATGAATGGCGCCTGCGCCCGAATCTGGCCCTGATTCTTGGGGGCCGCTACGACCACCATAATCGTTTTGGAAGTCACTCCAGTCCGCGTGGCTACATCGTTTGGACCCTGAGTCCTCAGTGGACTATCAAAGGTGGTGTGAGTCAGGGTTTCAAGGTGCCGCGCCTGGATCAGATTGCGGATGGGATCACAGGGTTCACTGGGCAGGGGACTCGCCCGACGATTGGTACGCCTTCGCTCCAACCGGAAACCAGCACCTCCGCTGAAATCGGTATCGCCTTTGACAACCAAGGCTGGTTCCGCGCTGGGCTGACGGTGTTTCGCAATGAATTTGACGACAAAATCGCCAGCGGACCTGGGGTTCCGAATGCGAGCTGGGAAGCTGAGCCGAACCGTCCGGGCAGTGTCGACTACGG
>JBJHBN010000404.1:0-3510 GCA_050485505.1 Opitutales bacterium
GCGGAGTCAGGACCGACGGTATCAACAGGAGATTGAGAACTGGGTTGATCGAGGCCGCCGCACCGCCCAGAGCGAAGGCAAGGTCGTGCGCTTACGGATCGATGGCGACCTGTGTCTGATGGAAGTCGGCGCCTCACCGTTTTCAACCCACTGGCGGAGGTTCGATTCAAGGTCGTTGCCGCCTGGCTGGTTCTTTGAATCGGGCGAAACGCTACTCCTGCTGCCCCATGGACGGCCTGCGGACAGCGTCCGCTGGGATTTCGTGACGCCGGGTCTGGAGTCCCAGGAGGGTGGAGCTAGCAGTGGTTGGCGGCTCTTGTTCTTTCTGAGTGGACCCGTCGAATGGGAGCGGTGGAAAAGGTGAGAGGCCGAAAAGCTTTCAGTCTGATCGAATGTATGGTCGCCATCGCCCTGCTTGCACTTGGGCTCTCAATCCTCGGAGGGATGGTTGGCTGGAGCTTGAACGCATCGACAAGTGCTGCCGATATGGACCGTCTTGCAGCTAATCTTTTTCCTGAAGCCGAGGAGCGGGCAATCAGCGGATTTTGGGATCGGGTAGGGGAGCCCGAGCGGATTGAAATCGCTTGGACCGCCCCGGCCGGAGTTTGGTTCTACAGGGTGCATGCTGGCAATGGCCGCAGCAGTCGCTGGTTGGGACCCTATTACCTTGCCAGTGACGAATGAAAACGGTGCGGCAGGGATTCAGTCTGATTGAGTTAATGGCTTCGCTTGCCATCGGTGGCAGTGTGCTCTGGCTCTGCCTGCAACTGCTTGTGGTTTTCAGTGAGCGCCTTAGCGAAGCCCAACAGGACTCACAGGCCAGACTTGAGGCACGCCAGATCCTAACCATGATAGCAGAAGACCTGAGCGTTGCTTTGACCGTCGAAGCCACAGTTGAAGGCGAGAACACCCAGATCCTGCGGCTGCTCGGCTGGGATCTCGGCGTCGAGTACCGCCGCCAAGGCAGCGGTCATTGGCAGCGGCGCCAGTCTGAGGCGGATGAGCTGGGCGAGTGGCAGAGTTTTGCTCCAAGTCACTGGCAACTGAGGGTCGAGGAACTGGGGGAATGGTTCGCCCTTGAGCTGTCCACGGACGCTGGACCGGTATGGCGGCAGTGGGTTCGGTGTCGTTCCGTAAACCACTGACAACAAGCTTCTACCTTGCCAAGTAGTCCTTTGTTTCGGTAGGGCTAGGGTGACGATGGAACAGTCTCAAAATCCCAATAATACGGGGGCACCCAAGACCCTGGACCTCGAGATCAAAGATGCGCAGCTTATTTTCAATTCGGTTTGGAACGAACTGGTTGAGGATTACGGCGAAGAGAATCTCACGTTTCCGCGTGAAATCTTCTGGTTAAACGGTGCTCCCGGTGCCGGTAAGGGGACGCAGACCCGCTTCATTATGGACTATTGTGGCCTCACCGCCAGACCCATCGTTATTTCTGATTTACTGAACAGTCCTGAAGCCAAACGCCTGAAAGATGCTGGGATGATGGTGGGGGACCGGGAAGTGACCTCCCTGCTGATCCGGCAGTTGATGGAACCCTCTTGTGCTACCGGTGTGGTGGTGGATGGATTTCCGCGGACTCAGGTGCAGGTGGAGTGCCTAAAGCTCTTTTATCAGAAACTCACCGACCTGCGGGCCCGTTACCTGGGAACTGAAAAATCTTCACGCTTTCACAAACCCATTTTTCACATTGTAGTGCTTTACGTCGATGAGTCGGTGTCCGTCGACCGTCAGCTGAAGCGAGGGCGCAAGGCGCAGGAGCACAACAAAAGGGTCGAAATTACCGGGACCGGTGAGCTCATGGAGATCCGTAAGACCGATCTAAGCGTTGAGGCCGCCCGCAACCGCTACCGAACCTTCAAGGAGATCACCTTCGATTCCCTGACAACCCTGCGGGAGATTTTCTATTACCACTTCATCAATGCGCAGGAAACGATTGAAGAGGTGCAGCGCCGGATCATCAATGAGCTGAAATACCAGAGTTCGCTGGAGTTGGATCAGGAAGTTTACGACACTATTGCCCGGGTTCCCGTCGCTGCTTCGATCCTCGTGCATGCCCGGCAGGAGCTGGTGGAGCGTCTTGCAAATTATGCTACTCAGGACAAAGCTCTTTTTGTGCGGGTGGTCGACTTTATCGACGAAAAAATCATGCCGATCGTACTTCGCCATGCAATTTCCGGCCGCGCCTACATCAATACTGAAGACGCTCTCTTCGACGACATGAACGCGTTGGCCATGCTTATCGACATATTCTCGGAGCGTGGCTATCACGCCGCCGTGGACGTTCGTCAGGAAGAGGTTCCAGACCGCTTCGACATGGAGACTGGTCGCATCTTCACCCGCAGGAAGAAGATCTTTCGTATCAGCATTCATTTCAAAGGCTCCGTGATTCGTCGCGGTTGAGTCGTCTTAAACCACCACAGAACGTATTATGGATCCTCGTTTCGCTATACTCGCTGACAACCTGACCGGTTACTCTATCTCACTCAAGCGCGGTGAAAAAGTGCTGATTGACGCCTTTGACGTGCCTGATGACATCGTTGTGGCCCTGATTCGATCAGTGCGGAAACGCAAAGGGATTCCCTTTGTGAAACTGAACCACAGCCGAGTTGGCCGTGAGTTGCTGATTGGGGCCAATGAGCCCCAGTACTCGACTCTCGCCAAGCTTGAGCTGGCCCAGATGAAGGAAATGGATGCCTACATCGCGCTGCGCGGATCGCTGAATATTTTTGAGACCTCGGATGTTCCGACGAAGAAAATGCAGATGGCCATGAGCCAGATGCGCCCGGTGCAAAACTGGCGGGTCGGGAAAACAAAGTGGGTGGTGCTGCGTTGGCCGACGCCTTCGATGGCCCAGCAGTCGCTTTCGAGTACGGAAAAATTCGAAGACTTCTTTTTCGATGTTTGCTGCATGGATTACGCGCGCATGCTGCCCGGTCAGAGGGCACTGAAACGCCTGATGGACCGCACGGACAAGGTCGAGCTGAAGGGCCCAGGCACCGACCTGCGCTTTTCGATCAAAGGTATTGAGAGTGTCATGTGTGCTGGCACCTACAACATTCCGGACGGAGAAGTTTTCACCGCACCGGTGCGAAAGAGCGTGGAGGGCGTAGTGACTTACAACGCCCCTACAGTCTATCAGGGCGTTTCGTTTGACAACGTACATTTTGAGTTTTCAGAAGGCCGCATTGTCAAAGCCAGCTGCACTGGCGATCAGCGTAAACTCAAGCAGATTCTCGACAGCGATGAAGGGGCGCGCTACATCGGCGAATTTGCGATTGGTTTCAATCCGTATATCAAGAAACCCATGCGAGACATCCTGTTTGACGAGAAGATTGCCGGTAGTTTTCATTTCACCCCGGGACAGGCCTATGAAGGGCTTGCGGACAACGGGAACCGCTCACAGATCCACTGGGACATTGTCAATATCCAGCGCCCCGAATACGGTGGCGGCGAGATCTGGTTTGACGGCAAGTTGATCCGCAAGGACGGTCTGTTTGTTCC
>JBJHBN010000405.1:0-3483 GCA_050485505.1 Opitutales bacterium
CTGGTATTCTTTGTCGGTCAGGGTCATGGCCGGAGCGACGGTGATGGAATCACCGGTGTGCACACCCATCGGGTCGACATTTTCAATCGCACAGATAACAACGCACTGGTCTTTGTGGTCGCGCATGACCTCCATCTCGTACTCTTTCCAGCCGAGCAGGCACTCTTCGATCATGACCTCATGAGTAGGCGATGCATCCAGGCCCCGCTGAACCAAGTCCTCGAAGTCTTCGCGGTTGTATGCAACACCACCGCCGTTGCCACCCAAAGTGAAGCTGGGACGGCTGATGACCGGGAATCCACCGATTTCGTCCACGGCCTCACGGGCTTCTTCCAGCGTATTGACGATTCGACTGCGGGCGACATCGAGACCAATTTTGATCATCGCGTCTTTGAAAAGCTCGCGGTCCTCACCTTTTTGAATCGCATCGTAGCGCGCGCCGATCATCTCGACATTGTATTTCTCGAGAATCTTGGCTTCGTAGAGCTCCACCGCGAGATTGAGCGCGGTCTGTCCACCCAGGGTGGGCAACAGCACATCCGGGCGTTCTTTGGCGATAATTTTCTCCAGGATCTCAACGGTAAGTGGCTCGATATAAGTCACATCCGCAAAATCCGGATCGGTCATAATCGTCGCCGGGTTGCTGTTGACGAGGATTACCTTGTATCCCTCTTCACGCAGCGCTTTACAGGCTTGAGTACCGCTGTAATCAAACTCACAGGCTTGGCCGATAACAATCGGGCCAGAGCCGATGATGAGAATTTTTTCAATATCCGTACGCTTGGGCATTGAAAAAGGAAATAAGCCCTCCGACTGATTGCGGTGCAAGCGAAATGTGCCAAAATTACCGAAAAGCGTTCCCTCCCGATAAAATGCGCAGATTGAACGTGTTTTGACGAAGTTTCGCCTTCGGTTTTGACTCCGGCAGGAAAGCTGCTGACCTTTAGTCTCAATGCGATTCGACTGCCACTTACACACGCCCTTGTGCGGCCACTCTTACGGCGAACCTGAAGACTTCATCCATGCGGCTTTGGAACTGGATATTCGGCTGCTGACAGTCACCTGTCATATCCCGCTCAGCGACGCGGAGTACGGTGCCCGGGGGATCCGCATGAGGCAGGACGAAGTGGATCAATATTTCGAGTGGATTCAAACTGCTCGAAAGCTGGGCGAGGCATACGGTATAGAAGTGCTGCGGGGCATCGAAGCAGAGGTTGCACCGGATCCAAAAATCGATGCTGAAATGGATGTATTTCTACAGGCGCATCAGTTCGATTTTGTGTTGGGCTCGCTGCACCATCAACTGCCCGCCTGGCAGGACTGGTTTGAGGCAAATGGAAAAATTACCGATGCGGAAATTGTTGAAGCCTATTTCAATGAACTGGCCCGCGGTGCATGCAGTGGTCGCTACCACAGCATGGCACATCCAGATGTGATTCGACTCTATGGCAGCCTTGCCAAACGCTTTCACCCTGAAGAGCACCAGGAGGCAATACAGAGGGCGCTGGACCGCATTGCCGAATCCGGTGTCTGTCTTGAGGTCAACACCAGTGGTCGCATTAAAGGTGACTTCATAGCTCACCCCGATCCACTCATTCTGGACTGGGTTGCCGAAAGAGGCATTCCGCTGACATTGGGTTCGGACTCACATGCTCCCAATATGATTGGGCAGTATTTCGATGAGTCCCTCGATCTCTTGAAAAAGAAGGGCTTTAAGCAAATGCACTATTTCCGCGAAGGAAAGCGGATTGCGGTCGATATCGACAGTATGTTTTAATCCGGCTTCAGCGCAGCGTTGGCCCGTTCGGTGAATCCGCTAAAGCTGTCTTCAAATCGAGCCTGGCTGTGCGGAGAATGGGCCGCATCCCACTGCCGACGATAGAGACTGAGTGATACCCCTACTCTGCGTAACTCACATCGCAGGCGTGAGAGTTGCGAGTGGTATGGCCCTACCATCGGCTCATACAGTCTTACCATGCGCAGATTCTCCCGCAATGCCCAGCGTACCACGGAATCGGTCCAGCGTTTGACTTGCCCTGCATATACGCGCATCCGGGTGGGTTTGCTGACTTGATGAGGTCCGGCAGAGTGCCTGCCTTCGAAAGGCATGTACCTATCAACCTCTACAAGTTCAGCCTGCCAGTTACTGCAGGCTCGTTGCCCGCAATCAATTACTGCCTTTCTGCAGAAATCACCGACATTTCGACTCAAGCTCAAGTGGTGGTTCACGTCTTCCGCCGTCAGTACCGCCACCGTGCTGAAAGCGGCTTCGGATAGCTGTCCAATTTCAGGTGTCAGGTCATCAGGGGTGACCAAGAGGCCGCTGGGTGACAGGGAGAGAGAAGGCAGCTCGGCATCCGTTCCACGGAAAAGAGGGCTCAGCTGCTGAGGCTTGAAGTCTTGGCAGAATTTATCTCCTGAGGCTTCATACCAGTAGAGGGTATTGACCGCCGAATCGCCGTCCAGCAGGTGGGTCATAAAGAAGGCCGCACCAAGCACCCAAGGCAATTCGAGCTTTTTAATCCAGCAGTCACGATATTGGAGGCGGATCTCATGCGGTAACCAACCAGTGTCCTTGAGTTCTTGGGTCCAGGAATCAAAAGGTTCAACGCCTGACTCCGCAGCCAAAACCGCTTCGTATTCATCTTCCTGCTTGATTCCTAGACAATTCAAAGTGAAGGCACAGGACTCCTGATAATAAGTCCAAAAACTGGGATGCAAGGTCAGCCAGCCCCTGAAGTAGGCGCGTTTGGCAAGACTATCAGTCATCTGCTCCCGCAAAGCCCCAGGCGGCAGCGCCGCGATCGCATGCCAGACTTCCCACTCGCCCAGTAGACGGTAGCGCAAAGCCGCCCCCAGCCGGGACTCCGGATTGCGCCCAAACGAAAAAGAACCGGACGAATCAATCAGCCGGTTGAGTTGTTCTTGAGCGGAACTGCGGGATGGGACTGGAATGTACGGCTGCTTGTGTTGAGGATAAGGAACAACCATTGTTGTAACATTAAGCTAATTCCCCAGTTTTGAATTGCAGCCAGCCATTGGCTGATCGGCTTATTTGCGTGATAAACGGAAGTTCGTCAGGCAATTCTAGCTATCGACCCGCGCAGTCTCCTCAAAAATCGGCTTCAATGCAGGATACAAGTTTTGAAAGATCCGGTAATGAGCGCCATAACTGTTCTGCGCATTGCCTGGATTCGTGACACTGGTCTCCTCAAGCCAGTCCGAACACACGGCTTCCACACTGGACTGGGCTCCGCATCCCACACTGGCCAACATGGCAGCTCCATAGGCCGCACCCTCACTGATGTTCAAGGTAACAATCGGCGTACGGAAAATATCCGCCAGCATTTGTCGCCACAGCTGTGATCTGGCACCACCACCGCTTGCGATGATTCGCGACGGATGGATGCCCAGCGACTGCATGATCTCAAGGCCATCGCGCAAACCAAAGCTGACCCCTTCCAAGACCGCGCGAGCCATATG
>JBJHBN010000406.1:0-3477 GCA_050485505.1 Opitutales bacterium
GCCTACACCCGCGCAGGGGCCTTGAAAATCAGTCCGGACGGTATTATAACGACCAGCGACGGGCTCCCCGTTCTCAGTGGATTTGAACCGCTGCAGCAAGGCTTCTCCGCTATCACCATTTCGCCGAACGGGGAAGTGAGTGTCGAAACGCCGAACGGCCAACAGAATTTTCGAATCAACCTCGTGCGCTTCAACAACCCGGCTGGCTTGCGCAGCATGGGGGGCAACCTGTTCACAGAAACCCAGGCCAGCGGTGTTCCAGATCAAGGCCTACCGCGCGAGAATGGATTTGGAGGCATAATCCAATACCATCTTGAGATTTCGAACGTCAACGTCGTGGAGGAAATGGTGAACATGATTATGGCTCAACGAGCATACGAGTTGAACTCAAAATCTATCCAGACCTCTGACTCCATGCTGCAACAAATCGCCCAACTGAAACGCTAAAATGCGCTCATTTGTCTACACTCTTTGCTTCTGCTGTGCGACGGCTTCTCTCGCTGCTGCACCTTCCTTGAGCAATGTTCTGCGGCCAGTTGAGGAAGCGTCCGCAAAGCCTTCAGTCTCCAAGGTGGAATCCACGGAAAAATCTGAAACTCCAGTGGTAAAGGAACGCGTTCAACCTCGGCGCCTCGAGGATTCAGAAATCCTGGATGAGTTAGTCTTCCTGCTAGCTGAAGTGATCGATTGGGAAGGCGAGCTAAGGATCGCTCCTGTCCGTCCCCTGCCGCGGGTCAATGTCTTGCCAGACTGGGAACTTCGCTACGCGGGGACACCCCCTCCCCTGCTGAACAATCGCATGAACCTGCATTTCGAAATATGGTCGAATGGCCGCAGTCTGGGATCCTGGCGTTTGCCTTTCCGGGTTGAACTGTGGAAGGAAACCTGGACAGCCCGACAAAGAATCCGTCGAGGAGAGGCCCTACACAGCGACGTCCTCGAAAGCGCCCTCACCGATGTGCTCAGTGAGCGCAACCCTCCCATTACTTCCGACACCCCTTTGCGCGGTCTTGAAGCCATCAACACGATTATGGAGGGTCGCACCCTTTCATGGGGCGATGTTCAGCAAAGGCCTGCGGTGCGCAGGGGCGAACGTATTGAGGTATTTGTCCGCAACGGCAGTTTGTCTATTTCCATGCCCGCACAATCCACTGAAGACGGTCATGTCGGGGACTTGATTACGGTCCGCAATATCCAATCCAAACGTGAAATCCAAGCAGTCATCACAGCCACCGGCCGCGCCGAAGTCCAACTGAACTGACTATGAAAGCCTGCCCTATGCCTATTCGATTTATTATTGCCCTCACTGCTTTTGTCCTCGGCGCCGCGGATTTGACCGCGTCCGCCGGATCGTTGTGGAACAATGGATACAGGGAATCCCGCAATATGTTCTCCGATCGCCGTGCGGCCTCTATCGGCGATATCGTTACTATCACGGTTTCCGAAAACACTCAGCTCACTGCTTCACAACGCCTGAGTTCAGACCGTAACAACGCCCTGAATGACGAGATCGGGCAACTGCTTTACAGTTCGGCGGTATCCAGAAACTTTACCCGAGGCGGTGAAATGCCAGCTATGAACTGGAGCGGCCAGAACCAATATTCCGGTGGCGGCGAAGTCAACAACCGGCACAACCTGAACGCCCGCGCAGCGGTACTCATTACAGACCGTCTGCCCAATGGTAATCTGGTCGTCGAAGGCGTTCGCACCGTGATTTTTTCCAACGAAGAAACGAACGTCTACATCCGGGGAGTCATTCGCCCTGATGATATCCGCGCAGACAATACCATCCTCTCCTCCAACATCGCCCACGCTCAGGTAGAGTTCATCTCCGAGGGATCGATCTCCAACACCCAGCGCAAAGGCTGGCTCACCCGCATATACGACGCCATCAATCCTTTCTAAGCCATGCAACGGCACCGCAATTTCATTTTCCTTCTGGCAATCCTGATCATCAGCACAAGCTGGCTGCCCGACGCCAGCGCAAGCTCCCGCATCAAGGATATGACAACAGTCGTCGGCGACCGTGACAATCAGTTGGTCGGCTATGGACTGGTTGTTGGTCTTGCCGGTAACGGTGACAGCAATCAGGCGACCTACACTATTCAGAGCATCGCCAATACCTTGCGCCGCTTCGGCATCAATGTTCCAGCTGAATCCTTGCGTTCGTCCAATGTGGCTGCGGTTATGGTCACAGCAGACATCGCCTC
This sequence comes from Opitutales bacterium, assembly GCA_050485505.1. GTDB lineage: Bacteria > Verrucomicrobiota > Verrucomicrobiia > Opitutales > Oceanipulchritudinaceae > JAFIGG01. The sequence continues at coordinate 2,211 of JBJHBN010000406.1, forward strand.
TTTTGCTCAAGTAGGTCAACGCATCGATGTCGTGGTTTCAGCAATGGGCGACGCGGCCAGCCTTCAAGGAGGTGTGCTGCTCCAAACTCCAATGCTGGGTGCTGACGACAATGTTTACGCTGTAGCCCAAGGCCCGCTGATGGTTGGGGGCATGATTGGAGGCGCCGGTGGCGCGACTGTTCAACGCAACCATCCAACCGTCGCCCTAATAAGTGGCGGCGCACTGGTGGAACAAACAGTCCCCACCGACATCGTTCGCCCGGACGGAACCGTCCACCTCTCTCTGATCAATCCGGACTACGTGACTGCCTCGCGCATGGCGGAGACCATCAATCGCTTTTTCCCCCAGTCGGCCCTCGCCCGCAGTCCTTCCCACATCGACATCCGCGTACCAGAAAACTTCGTCGATTACCCGGTGGATTTCGTCGCCGCCTTGGGTTCGATTGAAGTGGAACCTGACTCGATCGCCAGAGTTGTACTGAACGAACGCACAGGCACTATCGTTGCAACCAGCAACGTGCGCATTTCCGAAGTTGCAATCAGCCATGGCAGTCTGACCATCACCGTTGCATCAAGTCCCGTGATCAGTCAGCCAGGGGCTTTCTCTGATGGGGAAACCGTTGTTGAAGATATCACTGATGTCACCATTGAGGAAATCGACAGTGGTTTCGGACATCTGGAGTATCTGCCAACCCTGGAAGCCCTGACCGCATCCCTCAATGCCTTAGGTCTCAGCACCCGGGATATGATGGCTATTTTCCAGACACTAAAGCGCGCAGGCGCCCTCCAGGCCGAACTCATCATCAATTAAACCCATGGATATTTCCTCCCTCCAAGTCGCCTCAAGTCAGCCAGAAAGCTCGCAAAACTGGCCTTCCATGGCCACTCCCGATCCTGAGGAACTGCGTAAAGCCAGCCAGCAGTTCGAAGCCATATTCATCCGTCAGTTCATCGAAAAGTCCCTGACCCCATTGCTGGCGGATCCGATGTCCACGCCTGATGGCTCGGCTGATATCCATCGCCACATGATCGCAGATGTAATGGCCGAATCCTTATCACAGCAAAGCGTGTTCGGGCTCTCTGATATTCTCGAACTGCAACTCCGTCCACAGGATGGGATGAATCCAAATGCAGCCCATAATATTTCCCGCCGATGAATACATCCAACGACTATTGGTCCGACCTGATCGAAGCTCTGCGCAACGAACTCGAAGCTTACGGCGAACTGCACCGCCTGATTGACCTCCAAAAGGAAACGCTACTCCCT
>JBJHBN010000407.1:0-3474 GCA_050485505.1 Opitutales bacterium
CTTCTCAGCGCCCTCCGAAGTAGACGCCCTGATTGAAGTTCTGATTGAAGAAGGCCTGATACCAGCCCAACGTGCGGATGTGATTCGTCAGCGGGTTGCAGAGAAGACTGCGCAACCAGAGGACACCGAGAGTCCGCCGATCAGTCAGCGCTTCCCGGGAGTTCAATACGAGCCTACGGAACGCCTCAGTGACGAGCCGGTAAGAACTCAAGTTCGTCGCTTTGGCGTTGAAACGGCCGACGGTAGCGAACGCTTTCGTATCAGAGGTCGCTTAATGGTCGACGGAGCGCTGGTTGGTTTCAGTACAGAGGACACTGTCGATGACGAACGCGACGGTCAGGGCAATATCGCCCGTCATGGCACCATTATCCGCAGAGCACGCCTGGGCGTACTCGGAGTGATCGCAAACGACTGGGAATACCAGATGGAGGTCGATTTTCGTGATGCTGAAATCAGGTTCGCCAACTCCTACATTGCCTACCTCGGCCTGCCGGGATCACGTCTTGCCATTGGTAATTTCAAAGAACCTTTCAGCATGGAAAGTTCCACCAGCTCCCGCCGGATAACTTTTATCGAGCGCGCTACACCAATCGACGCCTACCGCCCTGATCGCGAACTCGGAATTCTTTACGAAACGGTTCGCCCCCGACACTACCTTGCTGCTGGCGTATTTGGTGGAGACGGTGTAGTCCGTAACCGGGAAATCCATGAAGGCTATTCGTTGGCGCTCCGCGGACTCCACAGACGCCTTCCGCGTCACCAATGGTGGCCAGAAGATGGACCACTGGACCCTCGGCCTCAACTGGTTCCCAACTTCCGATATCGTATTTAAATTTAATTATATTTACCTGGATGCCTACAGCATCAGCGGACGTGGCAACGAATTTGAGAAGAGCACCAGCGGCAGTGTCTATGCACTCCGCGCTCAATATGAATTCTAAAAGAATCTAGCTAATAAGGGAATAGATCCTCGTTCAAAACTGGGGTGCCGCGGTGAAGATGCCGCGGCACCTTCAATTTAAGCCGTTTCTGGCAGGACAATTGCTCAAAAGACAGCATGGCAGCATTTCTCAGCAGTGAAGGATTACAGAAGAGCTTCGACGGAACTCGTGTACTCGAGGATGTTCACTTCAACCTGAAACGTGGCGAATGTCTGGTTCTGCTCGGGCCCTCTGGATGCGGAAAAAGCACCCTCTTGAATATCCTCTCGGGCATGCTGGAGACGGATGCAGGCTGCCTTAGCTGCGACGGAGTGGTGCTCGACGAACCTGCAACGCGAAAACATGTTGGCATGCGTGCCCGAAACTTCTCCATGGTTTTTCAGGACTTCAGTCTCTGGCCGCATATGACCGTAGCTGAAAATGTCGCTTTTGGTCTGCGCATCAAGGGGGTTGGCCGAAGCGAAAGGGAGAGCCGAATCAAGCGGGCCCTCGACCAGGTTCAGATGTCCGCCTTCTCCAAGCGAATGCCAGCTCAACTCTCTGGGGGACAGCAGCAGCGGGTAGCAATCGCCAGAGCTCTGGTGGTAAAGCCACGACTGATTCTGCTGGATGAACCACTCAGCGCACTGGATGCCCGACTCCGCGAAGACCTTAAACTGGAAATCGCCAGCCTCCTGAAAGAAAACCATTTGACCGCCGTATATGTCACTCACGATCAGGCCGAAGCCTTCTCTCTGGGAGATCAGGTCGCACTAATGAATCAGGGACGGATCGAGCAACTGGACCGCCCTGAAGTGGTCTATACCCGACCTGCCACTCGCTTTGCAGCCTCTTTTATCGGCAATTCAAACATCTTTGCCTATGAGCGCAACCACGATGGGTTACGCTTGGAATCCGGCTTCTCGCTTCCGGCAAAACCAGATCTGGACACGCCTGAAAAGGGGCACGTCTGCATCCGTCGCGAAGCGGTCCAAATCTTTTCTGGAAGAGCCGCCAACTGCAACAACGGACACATTTCCATCAACGCTAGTTGCAAGAAGGAGAGCTTTCTGGGCGACCGTATTGAAATCCACGCTGAAGTGGATGCGGAAACCGTTTTCAGGGGCTATTCCGAAATTCGCCTGAACCCCGGGGATCCGGTCTACATTCGAATCGATCCACATGCACTGCATTTTTTGGAGCATTAAGCTGTTCTCCTTTATGGCGCTGCTTTTATGCCTAATGGCCTGCACGCGTGCGGACAAAGATACTCTGGTGGTTTATTCCGCAGGACCCCGTCCGCTCGCCGAGCAGATCTGTCGTGCCTTCGAAGCTGAAACAGGTATGCGGGTGGAACTCTTTGCAGCCACCAATGGTCAGATTATGGCCAAGCTGGAGGCTGAAAAATACCGCCCTCGGGCGGATATTGTCATTCTTGCCAGTCAGGTGGCCGCCGAGGCCCTCAAGCAACAGGATCGCCTGCTTGCACACAGCGGCGACTGGTGGGACTCCACGCGAACAGAATGGCATGACCCCGATCGCAAATACTTCGCGACCTCCGCCGGCACCGTCGGCATCGCCACCCGCGACGACCAAGCCGCGCCAGCGACCTGGCAAGCACTTTTCGATAATCCAGCTTCGTTCGGCCGCGTCACCATGCCCTCACCGTCCCGATCCGGTTCGGCTGGAGACTTTCTCGTCGCCTACACTTTGGCCAATTATACAGGTGCCTGGCACCAATACCGCAGCGCCCGCAGTGGGGGTCTCGAATTTGCCGCTGCCAATAATCAGGCTATCACGGGCCTCCTCATTGGCTCCTACGATGTGATTCTTGCAGCGGTCGATTACCTGATATACCGTCAGGTGGAATCAGGTGCACCACTAAAAATGAGCTACCCCGAGCCCGGACCGGTCGTTGTCGCGCGTCCCATTGCAATTCTCAATTCAACAGGCAACAGTGACGGAGCACGCCGTTTTGTGGATTATTATTTCTCGGATTTTGCCCAAAACGCGGTCGCAGCCACCCACTTAATCCCCGCTCGCACCGATATCCCACTCAGCTCCACTCGTGAGGTTGACGGCCTGCCGCAAGGAATAGATTTCGACACAGGAGCCGCACTCCGCGAATACCGCACTATCCTCAGGCGCTTCCAAATGGAAATCGAGCGGGCAGCAGTCGTCCGCTGAATCCGATGTATGCAATGTCTGACTTCCTGAAAAGAACTGTTTCCAGCAAGCGATTCCCCCTGCTGCTGTGCCTGCTCTTTCTGGGAGTCAGCACGGGCTACCCGCTGGCGCTTTTATTCCTGCAGAGCATTTTCCCCGACATCCTGGGAGGGCGTTTCGATGGCTTCCTCAATGCTTACATCCGCATCGCCGAGACGGCGGACATTGTTCAGTTGCTGGTCAACTCACTTGCTTGGGCGGGCGCAACCACATTGGCCAGCTGGATAATGGGCATCCCCTGTGGTTATTTCCTCGCACGCACCAACCTTCCTGGAAAGCTCTGGGCCCGCCTGAGCCTGCTGGTGCCCATTATGACACCACCATACAT
>JBJHBN010000408.1:0-3462 GCA_050485505.1 Opitutales bacterium
AAGCTGGCCTGCAGCTCCACGAACCCTTTAAGGTCGTTGTCATTAAGGGGGTTGGTCTTGCCCAGGCTGCGGCCAGGATCGAGTTGGTAGTACCAGATATTACGGGTGGGCGCGCCCTTCTCGAAGAAGAGCACCACCGTCTTTACCCCTGCGCCCAGGAAAGTGCCGCCGGGGCAATCCAGAATAGTGTGCAGATTGCAGCTCTCCAGCAGCTCCTTGCGCAGAGCGCGGGAGGCATTGTCTGAGTTAGACAGGAAGGTATTCTTAATGACGATGGCCGCCCGGCCACCGGCCTTAAGGTACTTGATAAAGTGCTGCAGGAAGAGAAAGGCCGTCTCGCCGGTGCGGATATCAAAGTTCTGCTGAATCTCCTTGCGTTCCTTGCCACCAAATGGCGGGTTGGCCAGGATAATGTCGAAGCGATCCTTCTCCTGTACCTCGCTCAGCTTCTCGGTGAGGCTGTTGGTATGCACGATGTTGGGCGCTTCGATGCCGTGCAGAATCATGTTCATCAGCCCGATCACATAGGGCAGGCTCTTTTTCTCCTTGGCGTAAAAGGTCCGGGTTTGTAAGGTATTCAGATCATCGACGGAGAGATTTGGAGGCTCGTTACCCTCTGGCCCTTTTGGCCCATAGCGAAGGTAGTCATAGGCCTCACACAGGAAACCCGCTGAACCGGCTGCCGCATCATAGATGCGCTCACCGATTTGCGGCCTGATCACCCGGATCATGGCGCGGATCAGCGGACGCGGCGTGTAGTACTCGCCGCCGTTGCGCCCGGCGTTGCCCATATTGCGGATTTTGGCCTCGTACAGGTGGGAAAGCTCGTGCTTCTCCTTCTGCGAGCCGAAGCTAAGGCTATCCACCAATTCCAGGGCATCCCGCAAGCTGTAGCCACTTTGGAACTTGTTGCGAATCTCGCTGAAGATTTCGCCGATCTTGTATTCGATGGTGTCGGTATCCGAGGCCCGCTGCTTGAAGCCCTGCAGATAGGGAAAGAGCCTGGCGTTGACGAAAGTGATCAGGTCGGGGCCGGTGTCGGCATTGTCGTGGTCGAAGCTGCCATCCGGCTTCTTGGGAGCCGCCCAGGTTGACCAGCGGTATTCTTCATCCAGGATGTACTCGTAGGACTTGCCCACCAGCTCCGCCTCCTGGGCACGCTCCTCCTCCAAATCATCCAGATACTTGAGAAACAGCATCCAGGACGTCTGCTCGGTGTAGTCCAGCTCCGTGGCACATCCGGCCTCTTTCCAGAGCACGTCATCGATATTGCGGAAGGTTTGTTCAAACATGCAGGGTCCGTGTTGGTGTTCTGTCCGAAAAGTTAAAGGAGAGTGAATCAAAGCAGTAAAACTATCGATAGAAAATTTTTAGCTTGTCATTACTTTTTTACCTTTATAGTTCGCTCGTCGCGAGCGAGCACAAAATTGTTCGCATTCTGTATAACAGCGGTCAACTTGTAGCTCCCTGCGGGCAACCCAGAAGGAATGTCCCAAAAAACTTTCCGCTCATCTCGAATAACTCCGTCAATAGCCCAATCTTTGGTCACACCATCAACCTTAATAGGAAGGTCAATTCTTCTTTTTCCGGACTGATCAATGTCGATCCATAAGCGGACTACACCCCCTGCCTTTACTGTATCTATAGATATCATGGTTTCTTGAGATTGCCCCCTATCAACCCAAAGATCTGATTTTTTAATCTCTATTTTGTCTTTACGCCCCCTTCTCAAAAGATCGACAGCCTCCTTAGCTTTTGAGAATGCTGCTTCGACGGACCGCTCCTTGACAATTTGATTTACTATGGGCCTAGCCTCCTCAAATGGCCGACGAATATGTAGCACTCCATCGTTCCACTGGGAATCCCCGACACTATTTCGAAGCTCTTTTTCTGCTGAAAATGCGGGATCAACCAATATAAGCTTAAATCCGCCGCTTCTAAGTCGTTCTCGGATAGCTGCTAATAGATATTCATCTCTAAGGCTATGCCCAATTACAAGGATAAGCTCAGCATTAACTAAGGCTCGCGTGAACATCGTATATAGTGGAAAAAATTGTCGGCGATAGATATCTTTGAATCTAGTTGGAAAAATCAGAAGCTGTTCGAGCTGCTGGCCTTCCCTATTCACCTCTGCGGGCTGTGGAATTTTTTCTACCCGGCCGTCTTCACTTGCGTGCCACCGGATTGAACCGTGGATATTTATAAGATTTAACCCCTCACCCTGGTAACTAAATAGAGAATCATCCCAAAAAAGACGGCCGTACTCATCCGGTAAAAAATTATCAGAAACACGAATTCTTCGTCGTAACGCGACCTCTTCAAAAACCGCGTCGTAGTTTGTTGTAAAAACAGAAATGCTTTGACTTTCTAAGTATGCAAGCATCTCCCCGTATAAAAAATCAGCTCGCTCTCTTTCGAAATCCAAGCACCGTTGACTAATCCATCGGATCAGCGCTGACCGAAATTGATTAATGTCATTGACATTTTCTCGAATGCGGCGGCGAAAGTCGGATAGCGCTTTTCCTTCTCGGGGAGCAACGGCTCCTTCCGACAATTTTTTTAGTGGCCCTGCTGAAAACCGGAACACTTCACTTGCTATCTGCAGCAAATCTTCTATGTCCTGACTCGCTCCAAGACTTAGAAGAAGTTCGTAGGTAGACTCGTGACCCGTCCCCTTAACATGCTTTTTAAATTCTGAAGCCATCCCTCCCATAGCAGGTATGCCAACTGGAACCGAAGCTCCTGCACCAGTGAGCACTACAAAATCTTTACTATTCATCCTTCCCTCAATTTAGACATAAGCTACGGTATACAAGCCTATTGTTGACTACATTAGGCGACCAATTTTTCTCTGGCATTTTTTGTTGCTTAATTGTTCTCAAGGTAAAGCCTTCACCAACGGCCGCAGCACCTGATCCATTTTGACCAATCGCTGGGTCAGCCAACCCAGGTATTCATCCCATCGGCTTTCATCTTCCAGGGATGCCCGTGGATACCAGGAAGCGATACGGCTTCCCTGGGCATCTGGCAGTTCCTGCCAGTCCAGATCGAAACCGAGCTTGTTGTGAATCTCGTCCTTCTGCGCATAAAGATTGGCGAAGTGCTGCTTGGCTTCTGGCCCAGGCATCCACAGCTCGACACCCAGCCTTTCGTCTCGTGTATTTGCCGTAATGTTCAAGCCAAAGCCCGAGCGCCCGATCGAGTTGTTGAGCCAATGCTGCGGGCGGGGTTTCTGGGGGCGAATATGCGGTGCACTTTTGGCCAGCTTTTCGACCAGCGCCATCCAGAACTTCAGTTGCAGTTGCTTGGTGGGGGAAGCCGAGGCAGCGGCCCGAGCCTGCTCCCGACCAGATTTGACCCAGTCGTTGGGTTTGACCACCACCTCAAATTTAGGCGCCATGGGGGATTCACCGATACGCCACAGCTCAACCTGAACGCCAAAAAAGTTCAGATCATCGGTGG
>JBJHBN010000409.1:0-3457 GCA_050485505.1 Opitutales bacterium
GAGCGACTTTGAGGCAAAGGCCCGCGGTGGCAGGGTGTCCAGACCGTGGCGGTCGATCCAGGTGTGAACCATTCCATTGAGCTTATCGTGGCGGGCAAAGCGCTGTTCGAGGCCCTCCGCAAAGATATCCTCAAGCTTGGAGCGAAGGCCAAAAATCAAGGGAATGACCGGAGTCGACGGAGTCATGCCTTTTTCATGGTTCTTCAGGAATTCGAGAAAATCGAAGTAGTAACCGCGGTCCGGCATGCTTTCCGCCCGTTTGAGGGCGCGCTCGGAGACACTGAAAAGCGCCATGCCGGGCGGCATGGCGAGAGCTTTCTGACTGCCTGTGAGCACCACATCAATGCCCAAGGCATCTTTTGGAATAGGCACTGCGGTGAAGGAACTGACGGTGTCGACGACACTGATTACATCGGGAAACTCGCGCAAAACGGCCATGATCTCGGCCAGCGGGTTCATCGTTCCGGTCGAAGTTTCGTTGTGGATGAGGGTCACCACATCGAACTCACCGGTCTTCAGCCGCTCGCGAATATCCTCCGGACGTACTGGCTCGCCCCACTCATACTGGAGGGCTTCGGCTTGCTTGCCGCAACGCTTGCTGACGTCATACCATTTGTCGGAAAAGGCGCCGCTGCAAACGTTCAAGACCTTCTTGTGGACCAGGTTGCGGATGGCTCCTTCCATCACGCCCCAGGCGCTGCTGGTCGAAATGAAGACCGGGTCCTTGGTCTGGAACAGTTGCTGTAGACCCGGTTGAACGGACTGGTAGAGCTCGACGAAATCCTTGCTTCGGTGGCCGAAAACAGGCGTGGTCATTGCTTTGTACGTCTTGTCCGAAACTTCAATCGGACCGGGAATGAATAGTTTGTAATGCATGGATTTGGAAAATATCGGAACCTTGACCCGGAGAACTCCAAGCAAGGCTTCCTGTCCTAAAAAGGCGCAGCAGCGGTGGCCGTCAAGGAAGATTACTGGGGGATTTAGGTTGCACCGGCTTGCCAAATCGGGCACACGGGGGATTTTTCTCTCATGGCAAAAGATTGGTTGGCAGGTATTGATTCCGCATATGACGTGGTGGTAATCGGCAGTGGCCTGGGTGGTTTGACGAGCGCAAACTGCTTGGCCAAGGCAGGTCACAAGGTACTCCTGCTGGAGCATCATTATCAGTTTGGCGGTTTGGCTACCTGGTTTAAGCGTCCGGGCGGCCACACCTTTGATATTTCCCTGCACGGTTTTCCGGTCGGCATGATCAAGTCTTGCCGAAAATACTGGACTCGGGAAATCGCTGATTCGATCGAACAACTCAAGGATGTCCGCTTCATAAATCCGCAGATGAATGTCTGGACGACCTTCGACCGCGAGGATTTTGTCCGTATCCTAACGGAGGACTTCGGCATCGAGGGGAAACGGGTCGAGGCCTTTTTTAAGCGCTTGGCGGAAATGAATTTCTACGATGACGACCGCCAGACCACGGGGGAACTGTTCGAGGAGTTCTTCCCCGGGCGCAACGATGTGCACCGCCTGCTGATGGAGCCGATTTCTTATGCCAATGGCTCCTCCATGGAAGATCCGGCCATAACCTACGGCATCGTGTTCTCCAACTTCATGAATAAGGGGGTCTACATTTATAAAGGGGGGACCGATACCTTGATCCGTAAAATGACGGCCGAGCTGAAGCGCAATGGGGTAGAGCTGCGCAAATGCGCCCTGGTGAAGGAAGTTTTAACCGAATCGACTGGGGATGGCTTGCAGCGGGTCACGGGAATTGTAGCCCAGAGCCAGAACACGGGTGAGGCGCATCCGCAACGCAGCATCGCTTGCCGCGCGATCGTTTCCAATGCGAATATCAAGAATACGATCCTGAAACTGGCGGGTGCTGACAAATTCAGGCCCGAATTCGTGCGCGAAGCCGAAGCCGTTCGTGTGAATACGAGTTCCTGCCAGGTTTACCTCGGTATTCGCAAGGGAGAATCGATTCCGAATATTGGCGATCTGGTTTTCACCTCCGAAGCTGAACGCTTTTCGATGAAAGAGCTGACGGGTCTGCGCACGAGCAGCCGCACTTTTTCGGTTTATTATCCGGACACCCGTCCGCACTTGAAGGAACCCCGCTACGCGATTGTTGCCTCAATCAATGCCCAATGGAAGGATTGGGCGGAAATGGACGAGACGACTTATGAGCAGGAAAAGGCCGTGATGGTCGAAGAGGCCATCGTCGCCTTGGAAAAGCTGATTCCCGATATCCGCTCCAAGCTCGACCACATCGAGGCAGCCACGCCGCGCACGGTCAACCGCTACACCCGTCATATTGGTGGGACTTCCTTTGGCACGAAGTTTGAAGGGCTGAAGGTGTCACAGGCTTTGCCGGATGAAATGCACGGGCTGTTTCACGCCGGTTCGGTGGGCATCATCATGTCGGGTTGGCTGGGCACCATCAACTATGGGGTGATTACGTCAAACCGGGTGGACAAATTTCTCCGCGAATCCAAAGTATTGCAGACAATAGAAGCATGAGACCGATTGAATCCGTAATTCCGCACCGTCCTCCATTCCTGTTTATCGACAGCATCGAATCCATCGACGAGAATGGTCTGGTCGCCAAACGCAAAATCCGCGAAGAAGAACCGCACTTTGCCGGGCACTATCCGGGCAATCCGATCATGCCGGGTGTTTTGCTCTGTGAGGCAACTTTTCAGGCGGCCGCCTACTATCTTGTCGAAACCAAGTTCGGCGGTGATTTTGGCGCGGGCGAGTTGACGCCGATTCTGGCGCGCATCATCGACGCGCGCTTCAAGCAGATGGTGGTGCCGGGCGATGAGGTGACGATCGAAGTCACTTACAAGGAGGCGCGGTCGCACTTCCATTTCCTCAAAGGCAAGGTGGTTAAGAATGGCAAGGTTGCATTGGCGGTGGAGTTTGCCCTCGCGCTGGTCGATAAAAAACCCGAACAGACGCAGGCATGAGCTTCCTTCAGCTGGATGGTAAACGCTTTCTGATCCTGGGCTTGAGTAACCGCAAAAGCGTGGCCTGGCACATCGGTAAGGTGTTGGAAGGCGAGGGGGCTGAAGTGATTTACGCGGTGCGCAATGAAGCCCGGCGGGAGGAATTGAAAAAATTGTTGGGAGACCGGCCCTGTCTGATTTGTGATGTCGAGCAGGAGGATTCGATCAAGGCGTTGGGACCGGATGTTGCCGAGGGCTTTGGTAAACTGGATGGGTTTGTGCACTCAATCGCCTTTGCCAAATACAGCCAGGGGCGTTTGGTTCCGTTCCACGAAACCGAACGCCAGGACTTCCTGCAGGCCACACAGATTTCCGCCTTCTCCTTGGTGGAGCTTGCGCGGGCCCTGAAGCCCTGCCTTAATCCTCAAGCCTCGGTAGTGACGATTGGTATTTCTTCATCGGTGACCGCTTCGAGCTACGGCTTTATGTCGCCGATCAAAAATGCCCTTGAGGGT
>JBJHBN010000410.1:0-3446 GCA_050485505.1 Opitutales bacterium
GCCTATATCCCGGAGTTGTTTCCCGCCCCGGTCCGTTCTACCGCAACGGGTATCTGTTTTAATGCGGGGCGCTTCGTCACGGCAACCGCCGTCTTTTTTGTCGGCATCCTGGTTCCCGTTTTGGGCGGATACGGCAATTCGCTGCTCATCTTTTCCGTCACCTACCTGGTCGGGTTCATCACGGTATGGTTTGGCAGCGAAACCAGGGGGAAGGTTATTTGAGGTTTAAGAGCGATCTCCCCTTGTACCATGAGATCCCTCAGTGCGTTCACTTCGTTCACTTATTCGGGATGACAGGGACTGGGTGTAGTCTGGAAGCGGCGTATCCGGGAGTGTCGTTATGCCGGGTTGGGTTTTACGCCGCCGCATGAATAACAGCGCACCCTGTCTTCCCGAGGAAGGCGGTGCTTTTCCGCCGCATCGAGGGATCTCTCCTTTCTTCTGCGCAACTCTGCGGTTCACTCCGCCCCGATGCTTCGGGGCGAGATACTCGTAAGGCACGTGCACCTTCCCATCAGGGATACACCCCTCGCCCGGCTGAATCACGCTTCGCGTTTTCATCCGGACTTTTCGCTAACGCGTTCAAAAAATGAGCCCCTCTCGAGAGGCTGTGTGAAAATTATCGATCAACAGGATTTTGTCATTTATGGTAAATTTTTCAATTAAAAACGATGGCCCCTCCCACTTACACCGGTTGGGGAGTTGTTATAGGGTTCCAGTTGGTAATCTCATCCATGAGTTGGCCAAAGGGAGCCAATCCGCTCCATCGTTTGATGTTATATCCGGCCATATAAATGTCAATCTCCGTCTGTACCTTGGCCAACCCCCGCAGTTTAAGCGGAATCTGCCCCATCCAGTAGCGCAATGTGCCAAATACGTGCTCAACAAGGGTTTTTCGTTCACTCAGCCGCTCCCGCCCATACCGGCTGGCCAGTTGGCGCCTGTACTGCTCACGCCATTTAGCCCCATGAAACACGCTCAACGTGCGTACCCCATCGGCGGCGGTGGTACACTTGCTGGCCACCACACACTGAGCGCATTCGGTGCCCCGATAACGGTCAATGTAGGCATCTTTGGCTTTGCTGTAGTTGCCTTTGGCAACCGAAACCAGCCGCTTTCCCTGCGAGCACTCAAATTCATCGGCCTGCTCGTCATAGCTGAAGGTGATGGGGCGATTGGCTTTCGGGGCATCATTTTCCGGGATGTAGCAACGGGTCGATGTGCAGGTTTGAATGCGCTGAATGTCACCCAAATCCGCATCACCGGTATCGGCCAATACCTCCCCGGGCTGGCGGCCCAAGCGGTGCACACTCGACCAATACATCGGTTCAAGCAGCTCAAAATCGGTCGGTTCAGTGGTAGCCGCTCCCATGATGATCATCTTATGAGCCCCGTCCACACTCGCCTGAAGATTGTAGGCTGGCATCTTGCTGCCTTGAGCCGAGCGCATCAGCCTGGCTTGCGGGTCTGCCTCGCTGATGTGGTTGCCCTCGCGTTCGGCCAGTTCCCCCTTGAGAGCTTCCAGGCGCTGAATTTTCTCCTGAAGCCGGGTGATCTCTTCGATGATCCGCGACTCACTTGCAAAATCATCTTCATAGCCAGAGTCTTGCTGGTCATCCAGCTCATCCTGCAAATCGGTGATCCTCAGGCGGGTCAGCCACCCCTCAAGCTGGTTGTGAGCGGTTTCCAATTGGGTGTCCAGACTCTGCCCGTCCACCATAGCCAACTTGGTGTAGGCTTTGAGTTTGGTTCCGTCAATACCAATACACTTGCCCTGAATCCATCCATTGTCGCTCAAAAAGCGAACCACTTGTTCGTTAACCCAGGCAATCTGCCCGGAGTGGTCTTTGCGGTAATCGGCAATGGTTTTAAAGGATGGTTTCAAACCGCTGAGCAGCCAAATCACCTCAATATTGCGTTGAGCTTCCACTTCGAGCTTGCGGGAGGAGTTAATGCCCTGGATGTATCCATAAATATAGAGTTTGATCAGGGCCGCAGCCGAATAGCCACGCCGCCCTGGGGAGTCTTGTGGGGCCAGATGGTTAATCTCGGATGGATTTTGTTCGATAATTCGATCAATCAGCGCATCCAGCAGACGAATCGGGTGGTCAGGGGCAACCAGATCGTCCAGGGAGTTCATGAAAGTGAGTTGATGGCGGTCAGTTGGGATAATGGTCGGCATAAATCAATGATTTTAAGCAATGAAGAAACACCATTAAGATAATAAATATCAACAATTTAATATATGATAAATCACAAAAAACAACATTTTTTACAGAATGATTTGACTCATAATTTTCACACAGCCTCTATAGAGGGGATTTTCTAAACTCTGCGAGAAATAATAAAAGTTTCATAAAACCCGCTTCCTGCAACAGAGTAAAATTATCAATATGTTGCATTCCCCATTGATTCTGAACATCCCACAGTTGCCATGATGAAATATCTTTCCGGAATTGTAGTTCTGCCCCTGCTGCTCGCGTGTATCATCTCCTGTAATTTGAGCGATTCGGAGCCGGAGCAGAACGGTGAAGAAAATGATGAAATAGAAATTGTTGAACGCGGCGGCCATACCGAATGGACCTACAACCTGAGCATGTACGAGGTAAACATCCGTCAATACACGCCTGAGGGTACATTTGATGCATTCGCAGAGCACCTCGACAGACTTGAAAATATGGGAGTCGGGATATTGTGGATCATGCCGATTCATCCCATCGGAGAAATAAACCGGCTGGGCACGCTGGGCAGCTACTATTCAGTGAAAGATTATCGCGGAGTAAATCCGGAATTCGGCGATCGCGACGATTTCAGGAACCTCGTGGAACAAGTCCACAGCCGCGGCATGTATGTCATCCTCGATTGGGTGCCCAATCACACATCGTGGGATAACTACCTGACCGAAGAACATCCCGAATGGTACGCAACCGATTCAGGCGGGAACTTCATTAACCCACCGGGCACAAACTGGTCGGATGTGATTCAGCTCGATCATTCACAGCAGGGGCTGCGGGATTATATGGTGGATGCAATGGCCTACTGGGTTGAAGAATATGGGGTTGACGGTTTCCGCGTGGATGCTGTGGATTTTGTGGATGATGACTTCCAGGAAGAAGTGAACAACCGCCTGCGGGCTGTTCGTCCCGATATTTTTATGCTGGCTGAAAGTGATGGCACGAAATGGCATGACCTGGGGTACGACATGAGCCACGGCTGGGGATTGTACGGATTTGGCCACGGTGTATTGATTGATATTGCCGAAGGGAATGCCGGGGCTGACGAATTGAACAGCTACTACCAGGACCAGGTGAACTCATACCCGAATGAACACTATCGGCTCTACTTTACCCAGAATCACGATGAAAATTCCTGGCATGGAACCACAGAGGAACTGTTCGGTGATGCTTCGGAGCTGTTCGCGGTATTAACCGCCACTTTTCTCGGCA
>JBJHBN010000411.1:0-3442 GCA_050485505.1 Opitutales bacterium
GTCCAGCCCCTATGCAAAACGTGGTGAATTGTACAGCGCCTACAAGCGGTTTTACGGTAAGGATGATCCTAATGTCCTGGTATGGCAGGCCGACACCCGAACCATGAATCCCACGGTTCCTGAGCGAGTGATTGAAGCGGCTTATGAGCGGGATGGGGAGGTAGCCAAGGCCGAGTATGGGGCGCGGTTTCGCTCTGACCTGGGGCAGTTCGTACAGCGGGAAATTGTGGAGGGCTGCACGGTCCCTGGGCGGTTTGAGCTTCCCTACTTGGCCGGGCACAGCTACAGCGCCTTCGTGGACCCTTCGGGTGGCTCCAATGACTCCATGACACTTGCGATAGGGCACAACGAAAATGGAACCATCGTGGTGGATGTTATCCGCGAGGTTCGAGCTCCCTTCAGCCCTGAATCAGTTGTTAAAAGTTTTGCGGACCAGCTAAAGGCTTATCGCCTGTCCAGGGTGGCGGGCGACCGTTATGCGGGAGAGTGGCCGCGAGAGCGTTTCAGCGTCCACAACGTTGCCTATGAGGTATGCGCCAACCCGCGCAGTGATCTTTACCGTGATCTGCTTCCCGTGCTGAACAGCGGGCAAGTAGAGCTTCCGGACAATGATCGGTTGATTAACCAGATTTGCAGCCTCGAACGTCGGACTGCAAGGAGCGGGAAAGACAGCATCGACCATCCGCCGGGCGGACATGACGATTTAGCGAACTCAGTCGCTGGGCTCGTTTCATTGTTGAGCGAATCCACCCGACCCGTCACGAGCAAGGATTTTCGGTTTTTCGGGACCGATCCCGACGCCCGAGATGAAGCCGTTTCCCATCACGTCGAGCGGATCGACGCAACAAACTTAATCCGGGGAATGCCCTGGGACCATTGATGACCAATAGAGGTAAAACTTATGGACACACAATACACTTACTTTGATCACGGCATGGGGGCGGAAGTCCGCTGTTATGCCTCAACGATGCCCGATATTGGGGGTGACGGCATTGTCGAGCGCGGACAATCGAGCGTGAGCGCTGCGGGCGATAAGATCGACCAGCTCACCACGAAGCACATGCGGGAAAATAATGAGCTTGACTACCAGGTGGCCCTGCAGAAAGTCCTGGATGCGAATCCCGCCCTTGCCGAGCGCTACTTGACGGGTGACGACGCATGAGCGCCGTGTCAGCCTTCAAACAGAAACGAGGCGAGTCAAAGTTTCAGGCGGCTTTACGGGAATCCGTAGCGCTAAAGCGGGAACTGGACAAGCTGGGAGCCCGAGAATCTTTGAAACTCACGCCTGACGCCTACCTCAAAATGGCGCTGGATAATGCCGGCCAGGACAGGGAGACAATCGCCAGGGTAAGGGACGAATTGAATCAGCGGCCCTCGCTTCAATATGGGCATGGCTTTGTCAGTAAAGCGCGTGATATTTGCCGTGACGTTTGCCTAGAACCACCCCATGCGGATTTGGATCGCCAGGCACCCAGTGGAGGCCTTCCTATGGTGATTTCGGACTGTCTGCAGCTACCCTCGAAGCCTTCTCTCTTGGAGCTCGTTGCTGTTGCCGTGCTGGACCTGGTGGGAAACGAGCCTGAGTGTTTTGGGGAGAACTCCACCACGGTTGCCGATGCCGAAGCGCATCAAACGAAACTCAGCGCACGAATGGACGAACTGGTCCAAAGCCTTCCTGACCTGGCACAGCAAGCGGGCCAGCTCGTCATTGAGCTTGCGCCGCACAATCCCAACACTGAAGGCCGTCAGGTTTTTGTGCGGTATCGGGACAGCGGCATTGACTTTCATCAAGGCCCCGAGGCTCTGATTGATTGGGCGTTGGACAGCAGTAACTACTAGCCTGGATTGGTCTCCTGGCGCGGGTGAGCCCGCTTTACCCCGCTGGTAGCTGGCACTGGCGGGGATTTTTTATCACTCTACCAACCTCTGCAGACTCCAGAATATCTAAAAAACGTGTATACGATTAACCTTGAAGACCCATTATCCTTGCCCGCTCATTTGGTGGACAGACTCAAAGCGCTTGATAGTCATTTTCGGCAACAGGATTACCTTGAAGAGCTTGAGGGAATAACCGAAATAGGTGAGCTGATAGCTGAAATAAATGAGTACTGTGAAAATAATAGAGTTCTGGGAATCCATTACACGCGGGCGCTTCCGGAAGAGATCGAGCGGCGAGGCCTTTTGGTTCGGTCGGGCACAGAAATAAGAGAATTATTTCTCAAACGGCATGGACATTTGTTTAGCGTTCAAGAAAAGACCGACATGGAGGCCGCCTGGAAAAATCATACCACCAAGCAAGCGCATATAAGAGACAACCGAATCTGGTTCAATTTTACACGTGAGGCCTTGAACCACAGCGGGGCTGATCTGCTGCTAAAAAACTATGGAGGCGAGCAGGTCTATTTTTCGATTCGTGATTTACCAGGAATTGCGGAAAAGATTTCCTCAATCGGAGAACCGCTGATTGTAGAGTGCTCTCTAAACCCTAGGGAAGTTAAGACATACAAAACGCATCCTTGGGGATCTATTGCTGTGTCCTCATATCATTGCAGCGTTAACCCTAGAGCACCGCAGCAATTTGACCAGGATGGATCTCAAACAGTTCCAGTGCTTCCAGAGCACGTAGTAAAGGTAACGTTGTACGGGCCTGACTAAGAATTTGCTACCAAACTGCTACCGCTTTAAGCTGATTCAAGCTGGCCTGACAGAATCCTAAAACTTGTAAGTATCTGATTTTTATTCTTTTGCATCCCCTTGGGTTTTGCTGGATTATCCCCGAAACGAGCTCATAACCCGAAGGTCGTTGGTTCAAATCCAGCCCCCGCTACCAATTAAAAAAACCTGTCCATGTGACAGGTTTTTTTGTGTCTGCCAAACTTGGCTGCATGCGCGATTATAAATCGCTTTGAAGCAATCAGAGCGCCCAGGACCTGGCAATATGAGGATTTATGTCGGCAAAAGTTATATTGCGAGCAGGGCGGGAAAAATCACTTCTACGCAAGCATCCCTGGATATTTGCCGGCGCAGTTCTGCGCGTTGAAGGAAACCCTTTCAGGGGCGATACGGTAGATGTCTTTGCCTCCGACGGCAGCTGGCTGGCGCGGGGAGCCTGGTCCGGCGATTCCACGATTCGGGTTCGTGTATGGACTTTTGAAGCGGGAGAGGTTGTCGACGATACATTTTTCCTGCGCCGTATCGAACGTGCCTGGGAAGCCAGAAAAACATTGCTGTCCGGATACACCAACGCCTTTCGCCTGGTTGCCGGGGAGAGCGACAGTCTTCCGGGTATTACCGTTGATCTTTACCACGAGCTGCTGGTTTGTCAGCTGCTGAGCGCGGGTGCCGACAAGCATAGGGACAAAATAGTCCGGGCGCTTCGCAAATTGTTTCCCCATTGCGCCATTCTGGAGCGTTCCGATGTCCAGGTTAGAGAGAAAGAAGG
>JBJHBN010000412.1:0-3438 GCA_050485505.1 Opitutales bacterium
GTGGCTTCACTCAGCAAAGCCCGGAGGAGATTCTCAGGGCAATAAAGCAGGAGTTGGGCAAGGATGCCTTATCGGCTGACTGAGGCGGCAAGGCAGGATTTGACGCGTATCTACTGGCACGGCTTCTATACCTACGGCGAAGCCCAGGCTGATTTTTACTACGCTGCGTTGATTCATCGCTTCGATGATATTGCTGCGTTTCCCCTGAAATACCCCGGCGTTGACCATATTCGACAGGGTTATCGGCGCAGTGTCTGTGGCGTGGATCATATCTATTACCGCATCAATGCCGGGATGGTGGACATCATGCGGATTTTGGGAAGACAGGATCCTGATTCGATCTAGTACAGCCTATGCAAAGAAATACTTGAAGTCCTTTGTTGCATAAACGGGCCGGGAAGCAGACCTTTGAGACGGAGTAGGTGACATATAAAGGAGCTTGGCACGAAGCTTGTGCGAGGTGGCAGCCGGAACTAAACTGCGGAAGGAAGATTTTCCAGGAGGAGATATGTCTACTACTACATTGGAACGCCTGCGTTCCGAGGTGTTGACGCTCTCTGAGTCGGAGCGGGCAGAACTGGCTCATGAGCTGATACAAAGCCTTGATGCCCCGACGGATGAAGGGGTTCAAGAGGCCTGGAATCTGGAGTTGGTGCGCAGAATCTCCCAGATTGATGCCGGGCAGGCCAGCCTGCTGAATCGTGACGAGTTCCGAAAAAGAATGCGGGCCAGCATGGGCAGTTAATTATGCGCAGAGTAAGGATACTCGAGTCTGCGGCAGAGGAAGCCGCAAAAGCCGCCGCCTGGTATGAAGCGGAACAAATCGGTCTTCAAGGATTTTTCCAATGCAGTCGAGGCCGCTTTGGATTTGATTGAAGAGGACATTCTCCCGCTGATTCCTGTTCCGGGCGAGGCGGGCACTCTGGGTGCCAAGCGCATCACCCTTAGACGGTTTCCCTATGACATTGTTGCTCTGGAGAGACCTCATGAAGTTCTGATCATTGCTGTAGCACATCAATCCCGTAGACCAGGTTATTGGCGTGGCCGTGTGAAAGGCCGGTGAGTCCGGAAGAGGGCTTGCGGCGTACACGTATCTCTGTCGCAGGCTGCGGACTTGAGATCACTTCGTTGCTAACGCGCCTCGTGATGACAAAGGGGAAAGGCCTTCGCGATGACAAAGGGGAAAGGCTTTCGCGATGACAGAATCAAAACTAGATGAGCCGGCGCCAATCGCAGTTAAGCAGTTCAGCGAGCTTTTGGGCCATGGCTTTGCCGATGGGCCTTTTGTTGTTTTCCATTTCTGAAAGGTGGTGTTGGCTGATGCCAGCCTGCTGCGCCAGCGCTGCCTGGGTCAGATCGGCGCATAAACGATAAAGCCGCAGATGATAGCCCGGTGACAGGTGGCAGTACCGTGACGGGCTCGGGCCTCTTCGTGAATCATCTGGCTCGGCACAGCTTCTTCCTGCAGATAGGCATTGGGTGTGGCAGGCGTTACAAATCCATCGTCCTGATCAATACCGAGCCATCCGACTCATTGCGCCCGGCAAGATACTTCCGTCGGGCTTCGTGCTCGATTCGCTCGCGATTGGCCTTGAACACTTTAAGCTTGTCCTTGTTGTCTCCATCGAAGTGATCTTCCAGTGCTTCGTGGCTAATGGCGCACACAACGGCTTTGTCGCCGTCTTTTCCTTTGAAGAGGACGACCATGCGAGCCGGATCATCACGCGCACTGGCATCGGTAAAAGCCAGAACACGTTCATCCAGCATTCCCAGTACTCCCAGGATGGCCGTCACCGTGGACAATTGAATGTCCCGCTCGCCGCTCTCGAAACGCGAGACGGTCGGCGTGCTTACTGCCGCCAGCTCTCCGAGCCGTTGCTGCGTCAGCTTCAGGCTTTTCCGCCTTTGCTTCGCTTCTTCGACAATAGCTGGCCAGTTGATGCGAAACTGCCGTTCCATCTTTTCTCTATCCTCTCTTGTAAGCTTTCACGTAGGGGTTTCGGGCCAATATCCGATTTCTCCAGCGCGTCAATTGCGGTAGGTAGGCGCTTGCCAAGCTGCTCCACCGCGCTCATGAGCGCGTCTTCACGAACGCCAAAACCTTCTGCCATACGCAAGAGATGTTTTGCTTGTAGCGACCCGACTGCCATGTTGCGCGTGCCGGCAACGCTCAAGGCGATCGATTGATACTCGGGATAGAAGGATGCGGCAACGAGATCGTAAGCCGGTGTCAGTCGCAGTCCGTCGCGCTTGTGAAACATAGCGAAGTTTTTGAAATGCGCGTCGGTGTTGCCTACCAGCAGGCACGCAAGAATTCGGCGCAGCATACGATCCGCTTCGGCGGGAATGCAGGATGGTGTGCGCAGAATGAACTGACCCATATCCTCATACGCGCCGTCATACTTATCATCGCCCGAGTATTTGCCGAGAAGCTGGTTGAATTCCTCGAAATGAATGCGCTTCCCGGTGCCTGTGCGATCAAAGCGCGGAATAATCAATGCGTCTTCCTTGATGGATGATAAATGATGGATGTCCATATCAACTGTCTCGTCACTGGGCAGCAGCGTGCGCACGGCTAGTGTGGTCAAGTACTCCAGCTCCAGCAGGTTGGTGAGATTGCCGGATGGAAGTTTTGCGATGTGTGTGCTGAGTTCGTCCGGACCGACCGGGCGATAGCTTTTACCATCCTTGATGACCAGCAGCTTGCGCTGGATGCCCGAGAGAGAAGCTCTGCCCAGCAGCGCGGCGATAGTTGCGTCGTCGGCATGATCGAGGTTTTTGCGTTCGGCGGGCTCCGGGTCTTCAACTGAAACCGCGCCAGCCAGGTCATGACCGAAGCCGAGCAGCAAAGCAAAACGGCTGCGGGGATCAATGCCTAGCGCGTGCGCCTGCGCATTGCGAAACCATCCTTCGGCGACGAGGTTGTCGAAGAAGGGATGCAGGCCGCGCTCCGAAACATAGGGTTCCGGCCGGAGCGGTAGGGTGTGCGCAATAACGGCAGGTTGCTCGCGCTCCAGATAAGTGGGATCGTAGGTAAAGACGCACCGCCCACCGGGCTCCTCCTGGAGCCGCCCGGCGTAGACATCCTTTAAATAGACCTTGCCCCAAAGCGTGCGCGCCATATAAAACCTAATTTATATTTTCAAAATTTAAACTAATAAATATAAACAATATTTTATTTTATAAAGTAAAAAGTCAAGAAAATAAAGTTTGTTTTATATTCATTTCGTAATTCCCTCATTATCTACGGTGAAGGCCCTCACGAAGACAACCTCCAAATCAAAGCAGTCGACGCCAATCGCAGCTAAGCAGTTCGGCAAGCTTTTGTGCCATGGCTTTGCCGATTGGTCTTTTGTTGTTTTCCATTTCCGAAAGGTGGTGTTGGCGGATGCCGGCCTGCTGCGCCAGCGCTGCCTGGGTCAGATCGGCACGTAGGCG
>JBJHBN010000413.1:0-3431 GCA_050485505.1 Opitutales bacterium
CTTTGTATGAGCGCCTGCGCAGTGAATATCGCAGAATGAAACATCCCTGGCGGGCAGCAATTGTTGCATGGTTTAAAAGGTTGAAATTTCGATGATTAAAAAACGAGCAATAGTTGCAATAACCGGTCCGGACCGAGGTGGTTTACCTGCCTGGTTTCTGACAGCCCTGGCGGTTCGACGCGCTGGAGGAAAACCATTGCGCCTGCGGCCGGGCAAGTATGCAGGACCTGCGGAGTTGCCGAAATACGATGCCTTGATCATTGGCGGTGGAGCCGACATCGCTCCCGAGCGGGCGCGCATTCCTCTGCGGGAACTATTCCCCAAGCAAGATCCCCAAGACCGTGGCAAGGGTCGCCGCATTGGTTGGCTGCTGGCACCATTCTTTTTGATTTTGCGCAGGATTTTTGCGGTAAAACACTCTGGCCTGGATCCGGCTCGTGATACCTTTGAGGAGCGCTGCTTAAAACAGGCGCTCGAGGAGAATTTGCCGGTGCTGGGGATATGCCGTGGGGCTCAGTTTATCAATGTTCATTTTGGCGGTAGCCTGCACGCTGAATTGTCGGGCTTCTATGGTGAGCACGGAAACCCGGATTCGGTTTACCCGCGGAAGCGCGTGCACCTACAGTCCGACACGGTCTTGCGCAGCATACTTGGGCGCGACAACCTCAAAGTAAATAGCTTCCACCGCCAGGCCGTTGATCAATTGGGAGAAGGGGTGACCGTGTCAGCCCGGGATGAGGCAAAGGTTATTCAGGCCATTGAAGTTGAAAACCACCCGTTTATTATTGGTGTTCAGTGGCATCCGGAGTATTTGCCGACCTTGAACAGCCAGCAGCGTATATTCAGAAGCTTGATTGCGGCAGCAGGCTAATCGGCGCTTGGAAGTTGCCATTGTTGGACTATTCTGTATCAATTCCAGGATCGATCAATGGGTAATTTTGAAGTCACTTGGATTGATATAACCGTAGTGGTCTTTTATCTGATCGGCGCTTTGGCCGTCGGATTGTATGTCAGTCGCAAAACACAGGACTCGGAAGGGTATTTCCTGGCTGGGCGCCGTTTGCTTTGGCCCTTGGTAGGCTTGTCGCTGTATGCGTCGAACATGTCGGGAAGTTCGTTTGTTGGTCTTGCCGGCAGCGGTTATCACAGTGGCATTGCGGTTTATAATTACGAGTGGGTGGCTACCGTAATTTTGATCTTTTTCGTTTTTTTTGTGCTGCCGTTTTATATCCGCTCGAGGGTCTTTACCATGCCTGAGTTTTTGCAGAAGCGCTTCGACCGGCGTTCGCGGGTCATTTTTTCGGGCTTCACGCTGTTTGCGAATCTTTTTATCGATGCGGCCGCCGGACTGTATGCGGGTGGGGTGGTGATGTCGGTTATGTATCCGGAGGTTCCGATTTGGATTCCAATCGCTATGATGGGAGTGCTCGCGGGTCTGTATACGATATTTGGTGGTTTGTCTGCTGTGGTGATTACGGACGCGATTCAGGCAGTGGTGCTGATTCTAGGTGCGATACTCATATCCGTGATCGCTTTTAGTCAGATTGAGAGCTGGGAGCAGGTGGTACAGGTAGCTCCGGAAAACGGTATGCGGCTTATTTTGCCTGCGGACGATGCCTTCCTGCCATGGCCGGGATTGTTTACGGGTGTATTCATAATCGGCTTTTATTTTTGGGCGACCAATCAATTCATTGTTCAGCGCACACTTGGCGCCAAGGACCTGAATCACGGGCGATGGGGTGCCTTGTTCGCTGGATTGCTCAAGTTGCCAGTCCTGTTTCTGATGGTTCTGCCCGGCACCATTGCTCTTGTCCTCTATCCAGACTTGCCCAATCCGGATCTCGTTTTTCCAACACTGACCTTTGACCTTCTGCCTGTCGGCCTGCGTGGATTTATTCTTGCCGCCATGATTGCGGCCATCATGTCCAGTATCGACTCGACCTTGAATTCCGCTTCAACCTTGGTGACCATGGACTTTGTCAAGCACTACCGCCCGCAGGTCAGTCAACAAAGTCTGGTTCGGATCGGCCGAATTGTCACTGGGGTATTCATGATCTTTGCAGTCCTGTGGGCCCCGCAAATCACTCAGTTCCCGACACTCTGGCAATACCTGCAATCGATTCTGGCGTATATTACCCCACCAGTTGTTGTTTGCTTCTTGGCCGGCTTATTCTGGGGCCGTGCCAACAGGGATGGAGCCTATCTGACCCTGGCGACCGGCGTCCCTCTCGGAGTAATCGGATTTTTCGCCAACGAGATATTCGGGCTCATGCAAATTCATTTCCTCTACGCCTGTTTTGCCCTCTTTCTTTTCAATGCCGGGGTAATGGCAGTCGTGAGCTTTGCAACTCCCCGTCCTTCCGCGGATGTTATTGAAAACTACACCTGGAGCCTCAGAACCTACCGCGAAGAAACCGAAGACCTCAGAGGTCTTTCCTGGTGGCAAAATTATCGTTACCAGGCTCTGGTCTTGCTCTCCTTGACCATCGCGATTGTGGCTTGGTTCTGGTAGAGTCGGCTTTGGCATTTTTGATGCCTCTATCCTCGAGGCTTTGCAATGGATTGGCGGGCTTTCTGGATCAATTGGCGGAGTTCATCAGCGTCTTTGGTTTCGCCATCCAGTTCGGATTCGATGCGGGCCAGTTCAGATTCGAACAGGTCAGTATTGGGTAACTCGCCTGCCTCTGCGATGCTTTGAATTGTATTGGCGGCTTGGATGCGCAATCCCATGTTCTGCTTGCGCTCATCCAAAATGCGTAGGAGAGCCGGAACGGAGCGAACGGCAGTCGACCGATCGTTTTCGCTGATGTTTCCGATAAGGCGGATGGCGTGGCTGCAATGGTCTGCACTGTGGCCTTCGGATAGCAAGGTCAGGAGATTACTCAGTGCGCGGGGGCCGAGGAGCGTGATAACTCGGTCGTAGCGATGAATCATCTGTTCATCGCCCATTTCTATCTGCTCGTTGTAGGCCGCGAATATCGCGTCGACGGTGCGTGGACCGGCGATATGCACAAGGGTTCTCCAGCGCTCGATCGCTTCGTCGCGACTGACGGTCTTGTCGACATCGTTGTCCGGGCTTATCATGGCGGGAAATAGCTTTTCCGCCGCAAGGCGATCGGCGACAGATCCCCAGGAGCGCAGTCCTACGTGGGCACCGGGGTGCTGTCTGTTGAGAATGTCGTCAATCAGCAAAGCAATAACCTGCTCGTCCACCTGTTGCAGTAAAACCTGCAAGTTCTCGTGGGCCTGGATGTCAGAGCTATCCCCGCCTGAATCGTTTAGAGCGGCGAGGGCCGACTCGAAACCAGATAATTCAAAGCCGTAATTTCTCTGCCGCTGTTCGCTCCAGTAGCGGAAGCGGATGCGCTCGGCATTATTCAAGTGTGTCACCTGAACCTCGCTCAGACGATAGGTTGCAATGCCCCCCTCGC